>JAGLYF010000182.1 GCA_023132435.1 Calditrichia bacterium
TATTTAAAATGAAATCCCGGCAATAATATAAAGGACCTGGCTTTTTCCTACTTCCAATTCCACGTCATCTTTGATTATCGTGCTCAAACCACGTTCATACCGGGTCTCAAGGGTGGCAATTATTTTTCCTAATCTAATCCCCAGGCCAATTCCCAGGATAACCGAAAAGGAGTTGTCCTTCACTTCTGATTTATAATCAGATACATAACCTTCATATTCCTGTTTTGCGCTTATTATAGAATTCAATACCGGCCCGGCATTCAAAATTAGAATAAAATCTTTGATATTGGTTGAAGTAATCTCATAGGAGAGTAAAAGAGCAACATGAAAATACTCAAATTTTAGTATATCATCCGGTTCATAATATTCCAACCTTCTGGTTGAATAGGATAATTCGGGTTGTATAAAAAAATCATTCAACAGCCGCACCTTATAAAATACGCCTGCCGCAAATCCATTACCGACTTCGGAAATAGTTGAGGTTCTTGGAAAATTGATACCCAGCCAAAATCCTAATCTATTACCTGACCTGTAGGAAACATCCTGCAATTCTTCCGATTGATTTCCATATTGTCCGGTATCTTTAGCATCTGTTTTATCATCCTGCAGAGATAGAGTACCCGAGGCGGACAATTCATAGCCCAGTTTATTGATAATATCCAGCAATTCCTCAACGGATCCCTCGTGTTTTTGACTGACCGTCTTCTCAATTCTGCCTGTACCGACATCAAACAATCGTATGTTAATATTGTAAAGTTCTCCTAGTTTTCCCACACTGCCCGTTACCATTTTATTTACACCCAACAATTTTCCCGCCTCGACGGCACACTCTGCGGAAGTACACCCACTCAGTTGAAACCCCTGTTCTGTTAAGATGGATTCCATATTACTTCGCTCTACAACCGTATATTTCCCTTTTTGAACCATTACAGAACGTAATTCATCAGTAAGAACCATTGCTTCTGAAGGGGATATACCGTTTGCCTGAAGAGGTAAAATAGCAATACTTATATTGTCCTGAGCGGTTAATAAAGCGGATGTAATTGAAATCGATAGTAAAAAGACTAAAATAATAATTCTGTTTCTCGACATATTTCTCTCCTATAAATTTCTGTTAATAAATAAAAGTGTTCGATATGCACGAAACAAAATTTTTTAAAAGATATTCTGAGGTGTTTCCTTTTTCTTTTTGAGGATATTTAAATAATGATTAACCTGATCTATTCATAGCACCCCGAGGCCTCGGGGCAATCAAAAAATGTCCACGAATTTCACGAATTATCACGAATTAAAAAAATATATTATAAAAAATCCGCGGGAATCAGCATTATCCGTGTTCTATAATTATCTTTGCGTCGTTGCTGACGCGACGTACTTTTGGATTTGTCATGCTGTAGGCATCTTTGCTGTTGTCGATACGATATTACACTTTCTGATATATTAGAAGCAAGCAAGTGCAAAGATTCCGCAAGGGCGGAATGACTGGAAAAGAAAGAAGACACTATAATCACTGATATTCGTTGACTATTTTTTCCAGTTGTTCCTGTGTTTCAGGAGAGTTGTATTTTTTTTCTTTTCCGAAGGGTCTGAATTGTATACCAATATTCGAACCTTCCTCATATCCTCCTCTTGGCAGAACCCATACAATCTTTGCCTTTACAGAAATTACCGGTTTTTTCGGGATGATCAGGTCGATTTCGATGGATCGCCCGGAGAGAACCCGTTGCTTTAATTGAATACAGGCACTATTCTTGGTCAAATTTTCCAACCTTGAGGAACCTGTTTCACCATTCTCGAGTTTATAATTAACTTTCGCCCCTGAGATGACAATGCGTTTAGCAATTCTTCTCTCTTCGTCATGCATTTTAGGTCGCTTTCCTTTTATTTAACCGGCAATTGTAATATAAGCATTCTTATCCACGAATTACACGAATTTGTCCACGAATTTCACGAATTAATGTAATCTATTAATATAAATCTTGGCGTTTTTGAGGTTATCGTAAGTTTAGGTTATATGACCATAGGTTTCTTTTTTTAAAACAGGATAACAAGATTAACTGGATTTGAATAATCAATAAGATGTTAATATTCAGTCATATTATTTTTAATTAGTGAAAATTCGGCCTGTCCCGTTTCACGGGAGTAATTCGTGGACCCATTTACTTTGGGTTCGCCGGTAGGCGAATCCGCCCATTGGCGTGATCTTGGCAAAACTGCGAGAATACTTTCTTCCGAAATAAAATCGTGCTGTCGCTAAACCTTTTTATTAAATTTCTGTCTTATTAAATAACCGAGATAATTCAAATTTTGCATCGACGAAAAACGCTTTAACCACAAAGACACAAAGAATGCACAAAGGACACAAAGTTTTTTAAAATTATTTTTTCTTTGAGAACTTTGTGTCTACTTTGAGAACTTTGTGGTTAAGTTTTTAGCTTCTTTAGCTGAGATATTCTTGAATTAATCAGGTTTGATATCTCGGAAATGGAAAGGCAAATTATTGATTCCGGAACCAAGTAAAGATCTCATACAGCAAAGTAAAAATGGTGATTTGCAGAGCTTCAAAAACCTTTACAGGCATTATGAAAAAACCATCTATGGATTTTGTCTGAGGATGTTGAATAATCAACAGGATGCTGAAGACGCCGTCCAGACAATTTTTCTCAAACTGTTTCGTAATATAGCCGGTTTTAATTATCAGGCTCGCTTTACAACTTATTTATTCACCATTGCAAGAAATGCATGTTACGATATTTTAAATCAACGAAAAAATATGAATGAAGATCTGGATAAAGCAGATCATATTTCCGGTAACACAACTAATTTGGATCATGACATTTCCGGGGCGATTTCAAAATTACCGGAAAGAACCCGGGAATGTTTTATCATGTTTGCCATTGAGGGATATCCTCAGGAGCAAATTGCCAAAATAATGAGTATCAAAACCGGTACGGTAAAAGCCCTGATATTTCAGGCCAGACAAAAATTAAGAACCTGGTTGAGTGAGTAAAAGGAGCAGATAGATGAGTTGTAACAAATTTGAAGATTATTTAAATGATCGGCTGGATCTGGCAACTTTCAAGATTCATATGGAGAGTTGTGAGGATTGCCGGAAGGCGTATCAGGTCGACGCCCGGATCATGGATCGTTCAAGAAAGCTAAATGATAACTTAGCGATTCCCGATCTTTGGCCTTCTATCGAGAAGGGTATTCAAAAGAAGAAACCGGTGAT
>JAGLYF010000183.1 GCA_023132435.1 Calditrichia bacterium
GAATTAAATCGTTGATTATATGTTACTTATACTCTTATACATTAATTTTTTTGAATAATCCAGGTTAGTTAACAAATGTCAGTTGTAATCTTCTTTACTTATAAAAGAGAACAAAAATGCGCTTAATAAATATGTTAATATTTTTTGTTATTGGGTTGCTACTAACAGAACTTACTTCGGCTGGCAGTTTAAAGGACGATATGGCTTTAAGAGGAACTGCTATAATCAAATTGCCTGAATCTTTTCCGCAAAGCAGTTATACACCGTATGGCTATATCGATAATCCTTATCACAGTATGGTGTTTAACCGCAGCGGTGTGATTCGATCCGTGCCACCATTGGGTTTTGGATATTGGAAGAGAAAGTTTTGGGGAAGTTATGCCGAAGGACCTCGCGATCATGTTAATTATCTATCGTTGTTACAATTGAGTGTGGCAATTGATAGGGTCACTTTTCTTGAACTAAAAGATTTTGAAACAAAAAATATTGAGATCTATTCGGCCTATCATACCAAACATTTAATGAGTTATGAGTGGAAGCATAACGATGTGGGCTTTAGTTTTAAATATTTCCTTCCGCGAGAAAACAGTCTGGTATGTTTTGTAGAAATTGAAAATCTTAGCGATTCAGAGAAAGATATTGTCATTCACGCTACTAATATCTATGGTTTATGGGAAAATAAGTGGTGGGGCAGTAATGGTTTGTCTGCAGAATACTTAAAAGAAAGAGATGTGAGCGTTAGTAAAATCTGGGCATATGGCGATGTTTTTATCCTTTCCTCCGAGTGGAATAGCATAGCTCATGCGTCTATGGATTCCGAAAGTCATTGGAAAGAGTGGATAGAAAATGCTGATTTGTTTTCTAATAATTCTGTCACAGTAAAAGGTTCCGGACCAATATACAACGCACAGTCCTACCGAATTGCTCTTCCTGCGAAGACAAAAGAATCCGGCTTAATTTTTCTAAGCAGGGGTAAAAATGAAATATGGGCATTGCAAGAGTTGCAAACAGCGCAGAAGGAATCCATTGCAATTCTGAAAAAACAATTAGCAGAAGATGAAAAATTCTGGTCGAATTGTCCCAAACTTGAAGGAGATTGGCCGATCATTTGGAAACACGGCTGGGTGTATGACTGGGAAACACTTCGGATGAATATTCGCCGGCCAACAGGTATTTTTAATCATCCATGGGATGCTATGCAAGTACATTCTCCGCGCCTGGTTTTGGGAGAAACGGCTCTGGATATGCTCACCATGAGTTATGCTGATCCGGAACTGTCGAAACAAGTCATTTACGGCACATTTGCCGATGCCCTGGCACCTAATATCCCCTGTGCCCGAGAGGACGGTAGTGTGAACATGATCGGCGCCGATGGCTCGGAGTGTGGCACAGCTCCTATGTGGGGATTTCCCTTCCATGTGATTCAAACTATTTTCGCTTCAACTGGTGATACAGTGTGGATCAAGAATCTCTATCCCCATTTAAAGGCCTATCTGGAATGGTGGTTGGATAACCGTACGGACGAAGAAGGATGGTTTCACTGCAATAATAGCTGGGAATCCGGGCAGGATGGTTCTAGAAGATTCCTGGTAAAAGGTGAAGGCGATCCCGCAACATTTGTGAGAACAGTAGATGTAGAGGCAAGTGTAGCTGAGGCGATGAAAATTATGGAATTTTTCTCCCCGATTGCCGGTCGAACGGAAGATCAGACTTACTGGAAAAGTTCAGCCCAAAAAAGGACTCAAAATACTCGCTCCATGTTTGTTGACGGTTGGTTCTGCGATTTTGATGGACGCAATAACCAGCCGATCCACCTCAAAGATTTTTACGACATAATGATGCTCACACCTTTAACCTGTGGGATTGCCACCGAGGAACAGATTCGAGAAATTAAACCAATGTTTCAATATTATTTGGATAATCCGGTTTGGTTACAATGGCCACCAAAGGTTTTTGCTTTTACCGAAGCAGCGTGGAATGCCGGTGAACAGTTAACAGCAGCAGAAGCAGTATATCAAATCGCTAACCGGATTTATCAGCGAACCGATATGAGATCGATCATGTTTAGCGAAAAAAACCAGCCCTTTTCCTATCGTATACCTGGAGTGGCAAATGAGTTCTGGCCTGTTGATTTCCGCCCGCCAGGCGGCGAAAATTACGGTTGGGGCGCTATTCTGCCGATGTTTATTATTCGTAATATAACAGGTTTTCACGAGTCGGATGAAAATCAGAGAGGGGATTTTTATCTAATGCCCTGTATACCCGCGCAATTTAATGAAGCGGGAAAAGAATATGGCATTACCGGCTTGCGATACCGCCATATGAAGTTCGATGTGAGTTATAAAATAAAGCAGGGCGGAAAGATCGAAGCCAGACTGATATTAGATTCTTCACAGCCAATAGCAATTCGGATTCTCAATCAGAATGGACAGATCTTGTTTTCTTCAGAAGAAAAAAAGAATATGAGGAAAATTTCATTTGAAGTTCAAAATGGCAGGAGATACCGAATTGAATCATATTAATATTATAAAATATGACTAAATCTCTCTTGATCTTTCTTACTCTGTTTATTTTCTTTAAAACAGGTAAGTCCCAGGAACAAATTGCTAGCGACAAGCCATCTATAAAGCCCTCTAGGTATTGAATTTAATGTGTGTTATATTTTGTCAATAAAGGATGGCTAATGAATAATTCAGGCTAGCATATATTATAAATTTATTTTTTTCTTTTTTTTATGAAACTTATTTTGTATAATATCGCTAAATGTGTAAATATCACATTTGTTGTGGAAATTTAGGAGAGTTAAATGTTAATTAGATTCACAGTTGAGAATTTCTTGTGTTTTAATAAAAGAATAGAATTGTCAATGATCCCGGGTAAGGGTAGTCTATTGTCCCATCATAGAATAAAAAGTGTTAAAAATTCAGGGGTAGATATTCTTCGGTCAGCTATAATTTATGGTGCAAATGCATCAGGGAAGTCCAATCTGATCAGATCTATGAATTTTGCAAAGGATTATATCCTTGGAGGGAGTAAAGTAGAGGACAAAATTAATCTAAAAAAATTTAAGTTAGAATCAACTTCATTAAAAAGACCGAGTAGATTTGAATTTGAATTTAAATATGACGAAGAAAGTTATGCTTATGGATTTTTACTAGATTACGACAGAGTATTAGAAGAATGGTTATATAAGGTAACAAAGATTTCTGAAAAGCCTATTTTTGAAAGAAAAACACTTAAAGATGGGAAGCTTATTGTACAATTTCCAGGTATAAAATTTAAGAACGCAACCGAAAAGCAATTTCTTTCTTTTATAGGCAAAGGCACGAGACCAAATCAACTTTTTATAACTGAGTGCAGACAGCGAAATGTGAGAAGTAATGTCCAAAATATAGATCCGATTATACATACATTAGATTGGTTTCAAAAAAGACTTACCGTCATTTTCCCTAATTCAAAATTTCGGGGACTTGAATTCGAGTTTGAAAAAAATGAAAATATGGAAAAGATATTTAATAAGTTTATGGAAATTTTTGATACTGGTATTGATGGTATGGAATTGAGAGAAACAGATTTTCAAAAGATAAAGGACTTTCCTCAAAATTTAAAAAATGACATTTTAGGTAATTTAAAAGAGAATACAAAAACGATTATTTCAAATCCAATTGACAATATATCTTATGCTGTAATTAAAAATTCTGAGGGTGTTGTAAAAACATTTCGTCTTATGACAAAACATAAGATTAAAAATACCTCAAAGTGTAGCTATTTTGAAATTAAGGAAGAATCTGATGGGACACAAAGATTGATGGACTTGATTCCTGCAGTCATTGATTTATTAAGAGGAAACAGAATTTTTATAATTGATGAGTTAGATCGAAGCCTACATCCAATACTTTCACAAAGTTTTCTCGAAATCTTCCTAGATTACCCTAAAAATATTAACAGCCAGTTAATTGTTACAACCCATGAATCGAGTCTTTTAAATCTTAAAAAAGTAAGGAAAGATGAAATATGGTTTATAGAAAAAAATGAGAACGGTGAATCAGAAATATATTCTTTAGAAGAGTTTAAACCAAGATTTGATAAAGAAATACGCAAGGACTATTTATTGGGTCGATTTGGAGCTATTCCAGCCATTAAACAAATTGATAATTTAGAATACTCAAATTAGTCGAAAATAATATGGGTAGAGAAAGAAGGGAATTTAAACGACCAACATTTAAAAGAGAGATAAATCAACTTTGTATCATAGCAACCGAAGGACAAAAGACTGAAATAAAATATTTTTATAGATTAAAAAATGAATATTCACTTCCAAGAAATAGAATATACATTGAAATTCTTCCAAAACTTACACCTATGAGTTCCCCCACATCTGTTCTTAATATGTTAAATGAATTTGAAAAAGACTATATTCTTCGAGAAGGTGATGAACTTTGGATGGTTATTGATAGAGATAAACAAAGCTGGACTTCTGCCACGATATCTCAAGTTGCACGTCAATGTTATCAAAAGAATTACTTTTTAGCATTAAGCAATCCAGCTTTCGAAGTTTGGTTACTCTTACACCTTAAAGATTTAACAGAATATACCGCAGATGAAATCGAAGAATTATTTCAAAATAGAAGAATAAGTAAACATAGAACTAGGCTTGAGCGAGAGTTAATTACTATCTGCGGAAGCTATAATAAAAATAATCCTAATTTAGACCATTATTTTCCATACATTCGTGTAGCAGTTCAAAGAGGAGAAAATTTAATAAAAGAGCCTAATGAAAGATGGCCAAATTATTTAGGAACTCATGTTTGCAAACTCGTAAGGAGAATATTAGATCAAACTTGATTTATAACAGGTACTAGTATTTATGAAGACAATTATCTTTAATTTACATTTATTTACTATTTTAATTCGTTGGCCAATTTATAAATTGAGGTTAATTAGCATATCACCTTTAGTATTATTTGTTTTTTAAACTGTATTTTCAGATCAATTTTTGAGTCAAAGACACATTCCATCTATTTTTCTTTTATAAATAAATACCAACACCTGCCCAGTCTTGTGTTATTTACGATAGATTATACCTGACTCTTATTTTTTTCTGGCGTGACAGATGGGTGACAGTTTTTGTTAGCTATTGCATACGATAAAACACCTCGGAAGGGACTTAAAATCGCTTTATATTTTTTACTATTGACTTCATGGCTGAATTAAATTAACTATATGCATTCAATCATTTTGAATTTAAATAACGGAAGTAAAATGACCTGTCCGAATTGCAATTTTGAAAATCCGGACCAATTCAATTTTTGCGGAGAATGCGGAACCCGAATCGTCGATATAATTCCTGAACCTTTTTCACCTGTGAAAAAGCAGGATATTACTTCCTATGCGCCCACAGAATTTCATTCTGTCGATGCCGAGCGTCGTCATATCACGGTAATGTTTTGTGATTTAGTCGGATCGACACAATTATCGGAAAATCTGGATCCGGAAGATTTTCGTCAGATATTGCAAGTTTATCAGGATACCTGTGTCTATGCCGTTAATCAATATGAAGGACATCTGGCTCAATATTTAGGAGACGGTGTTCTTATCTATTTTGGCTATCCAGGTGCACATGAGGATGATTCTCAACGCGCCATCCGTTGCGGGCTGGAAATCTTAAGTGAATTGGAACGATTGAATGAGTTACAAACGCGATATAAGGGAATAAATCTGGCGGTACGCATCGGTATTCATACTGGTCTGGTAGTAGTTGGAGAAATGGGCAGAGATAAAACCTATGGCCGTCTGGCCCTGGGTAATACACCTAATATTGCCGCCCGCCTGCAAGCATTGGCTGATCCAAATTCAATTATCATCAGCCATGTGACCTATCGTTTGGTCAGAAATTTCTATAATTGCCAGCCTTTAGGAGCCTGTTCTTTAAAGGGTGTATCCCATAAGATGGATATTTTTAAGGTTGTTCAGGAAATTGAGGTTCCATACAGTTTTAAAACTCAGGTTATTACAGACATGACGCCTTTTGTAGGAAGAGAAAATGAAGTCCGAAAATTATTGACCACCTGGGAAAATGTTAAAAAAGGACGTGGTGAAATTGCTTTGATTATTGGCGAGCCTGGTATCGGTAAAACACGACTTTTACGCGTATTTGAAGAACGGATAAAAGATGAACCGCATACCTGGTTGGTGTGTCACTGCATTTCATACTATAAAAATAGTGCTTTTTATCCGATCATAAACCTGATTAACTCTCAGTTAAAATTTGGTAAACGGGAGACAATTGGGGAAAAGCTAAAAAAAATAGAAGAAGCACTTGCGATTTACGATTTTGATTTAAATGAAACCGTACCGATAATAGCATCACTGCTCTCAATTCCCATTTCAAAACCCTATCGCGCTATATCTTTAACGCCGCAGAAGCAGAAAGAAAAAACGATACAAATCCTTTTGAATTGGTTAATTAAAACAGCTCATAAAAGCCCTTTACTGTTTGTGATTGATGATATTCACTGGGCAGATTCATCTACATTGGAACATCTTACTTTGCTTATGGAAAAAATTGACCAGGCACAAATTTTAATTATTCTCACCTTCCATCCGCGATTTCGTCCACCCGTTAATGAGAAATCTCGCTTGACCGAGATCTATCTTAACCGATTGGCCCGACAACAGATTGAACATATGGTACAAGAAGTTACCGGTGGTAAGATTCTGCCAGCTGAAGTAATCGATCTGCTGTTGACAAAAACGGATGGTGTACCTCTTTTTGTTGAAGAACTGACAAAAATGTTATTAGAATCGGGATATTTAATTGAAGAAGATAAACAGTATAAATTGAAAAGATCTCTTCCAAAAACGGCTATCCCCGACACATTACAGGACACGCTTATGGCCCGTCTCGATCAGTTGGGTGCAGTAAAAGAAGTTGTGCAGTTTGCCGCTATCATCGGTCGGGAATTTTCTTATGATTTGATACGCGCCGTAATTTCTTTGGATAAAGATACATTAAAAAAGGAGTTAAACAGCCTGGTGGAAGCTGACATCCTGGATTTGCAGGATGATCCTCAACATATCAGGTATATATTCAAGCAGGCATTGATTCAGGATGCTGCTTATAATTCACTCTTAAAAAGCAAACGGCAGGAATATCATGGAAAAATCGCACAGATTTTAGAAAAGCAATTCAAGGATTTGGTACTTACACATCCGCAAATTGTGGCTCATCATTACACCGGGGCAGGTTATTTCGACCGGGCTATCGAATATCATCTAAAATCCGGCAGATTACTGGTGCAGCAATCGGCCAATAGAGAAGCAATCGGCCAATTACGAAAAGGATTGAAATTATTAGAGCATATTGATGATGAAAAGAAACGGAATCAACTGGAACTGGATTTACAAATTACATTAGGGATACCCCTCTTAGCCACCGAAGGGTATGGTGCTGAGGAAGTCGGAAAAGTCTATGAAAGAGCCAGGGAACTGAGTCAAAATGTTGGCGACATCCCACAGCTCTTTCCGGCACTGGTCGGTCAGTATCGATTCTATTTAATTCGTGGTGATATCACTAAAGCCTTTGATATTTCTGAGCTGCTTCTAAGTTGGGCACAAATATCACATGATTCACATTTGCTTTTAGAAGCAAACCGGTCGATCGGAGTTATTCTCTTCCATATGGGAGAGGTGGCAACAAGCTTAGAGCATTTGGAAAAGGGAATTAAGCATTATAATCCGGCGCAACATGGAAACCATGCTTACCTGTATGGTACAGATCCCGCGGTAACCTGCTTATCTTATGGAGCCTTAGCTCAATGCTTTCTGGGATATGCGGAAAAAGCAATGAAATATGGCAAAAGGGCCGTTCAACAGGCAAGAAAAATAAAACATCCGTTTAGCCAGGTCTATGCTTTAAATCATCATGCCTGGCTTCATCAATTCTTCAGAGAAACGGAGCTTGTGGATAAATTTGCCACAGAGTTGCTCACCGTTTCTCAGGAATATGGTTTTCCGTTTTGGCAGGTTACTGGATTGTTCTTTAAAGGATGGGTTTTGGCACAAGGGAAAAAAGTTAAGGTCGGTATCAACCAAATGCAGGAAAGTATCAAAGCATTTCAGGCTGCCGGAGCAGGATCGGTTCTGCCATATTTCATGACGGCTGTAGCGGAAGTCTACCTGGAAAACGCTCAGCCGGAAAATGCATTAAAGTGGCTTGAAGATGCAGAAGCCAGAGCGCAAAAAAACAGAGAGCATTTCTTCGATGCCGAAATTTACCGTGTAAAAGGTGAGGCAATATTTGTTTCAGGTAAAAAAAACAAAAAGAATGCAGAATCATTGCTGTGGCGGGCAATTGAAACAGCCCGCCGGCAAAGGTTGAAAATTTTGGAATTGCGTGCACTGACGAGTCTCGTTCATATTGGAGGAAGAAAAAAAGAAACGATGAAGTTACTCAGCGATACCTATAACTGGTTTACCGAAGGACTGGATACCCACGACCTGAAACAAGCCAAGCAGTTTTTTAAACCCTAAGAATTTCAATCTTCTTGAAGCATTAATTGATTGTATTTCTCCTCTCCACAGCTCTCGATACTTCTAATCTCATCGTTTGTAATATCAATAACAAATTCAGACTGCTTATAAAAATGTATAAACATTGCAGCCAGATTAACGGTCGCTTCAATTGCCCTTGGATTTTTGGAAATAACTGTCAAAAGCGTTTTCCAATAGAGCCATCCGGTTGTTTTATTAAATCCCACTTTTATGCAAACCTTTAAAAATACCTTTACGTTCTTCAACACTCTCACAATACTTGGACTATATTTATTAACAGGTTTTAAATTAAGGCTGGTATGTCTCACTCTTTCATAATAGCGCTCTGGATTATATATGTATTTTATAACCTGAATATAGTCCTTCAAAACATCTAACCTGGTTCTTGAAGTTATAAAGTTTAACCCACTCGTCGTTTGGTCTAGTGCGGTATTGGTTTCGCTTAGTGTTGAACTGTTCTCAAACAGCCTCCCTTCTCTTTTCAAGCGCCTTGTTAATTGTGTCTCTGGTAATGCGTACAGCTTTCCAACCATCGCCATGCATATCCCTGAATCTTGAATACATTGAATCATGCTTTCGGCGGTTTGGTCAGTTTCATTATCAAAACCGATAATGAAACCTCCATTAACAATCATACCATAAGAAGAGATCTTATTTACAGCTTTTACAATAGGTCTGTTTACATTGATTGTCTTGTTTGCCAATTTTAATATTTCATCTTCTGGTGTTTCAATACCGAGGAAAACGAATCTAAAATCCACATCCTTCATCATTTGTAAAAGATTCTCATCATCTGCCAGATTTATAGAAGATTCTGTCGAAAAATAAAAAGGGTATTTATTTGCTTTAGACCATTCTCTGATAACAGGCAAGACTTTTTTAACATTCTTTTTGTTTCCAATAAAATTGTCGTCAACAAAATCAATATGTCCTCTATAGCCAAGATCATAAAGAGCCTGGAGTTCATTAATTACTTGCTCCGGAGTTTTCGTTCGTGATTTCCTGCCATATAGTTCAATAATATCACAAAACTCACAATTAAAGGGACAGCCACGACAATACTGTATCCCAACCTGTATATAATCTTGAAATCGTATTAAATCAAACCTGGGAACTACCGCTTTAGTCATATCTGGCTTGTCAACTGACTTATATTCACCGCTTTTGCAACCTTTTTCCAAATCTTGTATGAACATGGGAATGGTAACCTCACCCTCACCTTGTACAAGGTAATCTGCAGACTGATACAAATTCGGTTGTGATGACGGGTCTGGACCACCGACAACAACGGAACAACCATATTGATGCACTTTATCGATGATAGAAATCATACTTTGTTGCTGAGGCAGCATACCTCCAATACAAACAATATCTGCCCACTCAAAGTGTTCAACCAGTAGAGGTTCTACATTTGCATCAACCAATTTAAACTCCCACTGCTGTGGTAACAACGCCGCTACTGTTATTAGACCTAAGGGTGCAGCTGGATATTTTGCTCCTGCGATTTTACATATTTCAATGTAATTCCAAAAACTAAATGCTGAAAATTCTGACTGTACTATAAGACACTTAGTTCCTTTTTCCAATAAATTTTTCATATGTTATCTTTCAAGTCTTATATAAAGATTTTCAATAAAAGACCAAGTCCATTTTTCTGATTTAATCTTTTGCATTACCTTTGAGCTTGCGAATAAAAAAGAACTATATTGGCGCACGGTTTCCATTGCATTAAGTTGTTGAGGCATCAGAAATTTTCTTTAATTTATGCAGATTGCAAATAATAAGTGGATTTATAAAACGAATGAGGCATTTCACCCCAGGTTCGGCCTTCGAGAGTTCTCCCATTCTTCTTCTTAAAAACACCGCCCCATTGTTTAAAGAAGAAAGGTGTATTAGAATTAATACATTGATTCCTTATATCTATAACCCATTCATTTTTTATTGCTCGGGCATTTGGACCAGATTCACCACCTACGATAACCCAGTCGATTTTTTCTAAATTAATGTTATCAAGAGGACCGAGGAGAGGTTCACAGGAAAGAAATTTTACGGCAGCTGAACATTTTTTTAGATCTTCTAATCTGTTTAGATATTCTTCATTCTCGATACTAACCCCCATCCATACATTTTCTGGCCAAATTAATTGATTATTTAATGAAAGAAGTCTATCTGATCTTTTAGTTAGAATTTGATATATATGCCAATTTGCTTTTCTCATTGTGTTAAAAATAGATTGGATGAAGGAAAGAGAAACAGATTCATGAAAAAGATCACTCATTGAATTTACAAAGATTATTTGAGGTTTTCTCCACATTAATGGTGAATCGGTTAGATGTTTATGTTCTGTTAATTTAAAACCATCTTTATAGTTTTTCTGTCCCATTGCTTGTAATCTTTTGGCCATACGTTCGGCATAACAGAATTTACATCCAGGACTTACTTTATTGCAGCCCGTAAGCGGATTCCAGGTAGATTCTGTCCATTCTATTTTTGAATTTGTTGCCATTATTTTGATTTCAAAATTTGATTAGCAATTTTGATTGCAGTACTTGCTCCCCTCTCATTTCCTGCAGCAAAAAACAGTAGAAATAAGGGATTATTTGTTGAATTGTATAATGGTCTGGGATTAGATGCAACTCCCTTAAATATGGTGTCCAAGCGTTCACTAAAATAAGAAGAAATTTTATTAAAATCAGCAATTTTCTGATATTTTTTTGATTTTTCATTAATAATGGACATTTGATTTAGGTTTGCATAAAAAGCATCAAACCAATTTTCTTCACCAAAAAATTCGGTCAAATTTTTTTTAATACTGTGTCGAATGTTCCCATCTTTTTTTAACAATCGATTTATTGCTTGACCTAAAGGAAAAAGAATCCATAAATCAATGGCTTTTGTTGATGCTATTGCTTCAATTGTTTTCCACTTTACTTGCATTCCGTAGGGATCTAAGAATACAACGGCCCGATGGTTTTTCCAATTTTTCTGTAGTAACCACTACCTGCAAACGCATCAATATAGGCAAAATTAAACTTTTTCTTGTTCATGATAGTACTATAGGCTTTTAGATATTTACGAATGAGATTTAGCTTTTCAGTTGTCCATTTACCACCGAATTCATTCATTGTTTTTACCACTATCATTTCAGAAGTAGGTATTTTATTATTTTTTAATAGTTTGATAATGCCTGATATGTGGACTAAGTAAACAAAATTTCACATAACTATTCCGCATAAGTCGCCCAACATTGAGATACGTTGATAATAATATAAAATAATCATCTAAAAGCAAAACAAATATTTTAAAAATATATTACCTTTTAAAAAAGTTGAACTACATTAACTGTTAAATCTCTGTAAATATTAAACGTACTACCCTACATATACTTATGGTTTACAGGCAAAAAAGATAAAATAGAGTCGTTCTATTTTTATTTATGATATTTTCATCTTAACCGGAAACTAATGAAGAAATGTCATCAAACAAAAAATCTAAGTAAATTATCGGAATGAAAATCAATTTTAACTGCTACAGAGCGTATTTTCAGCAAGGGATTGTGTTTATTTTATATGCTTTTTACCCCTTAATGTCAGCAGATTCTGGTTTAGGTACGATTAGCGGAAGAGTGTATAATATTGTGGGTGCTCCGGTCGCAGATGTCCATGTGCTATTAGAAAATAATAGTGGCGCCGATGTGTCAAATTCCAGAGGAGAATTTGCTGTAACAGATATAGCGCCCGGTATCTATACGATCTCTTTCTCACATATCAGTTATAATCCACGCACACTAGAGGGAATAGTGGTAATAGAAGGACGGGAAACCCGACTGGACCCGGTAATACTAACGGCCCGCATATTTGATGCATCCGCCATTAGCGTCACGGCAACCCGGATGGATATTGAGAAAGAGAAGTATACATCGCAGATCAATGTGGTTACCAATAAAAAAATTAATGCCCTTCAGCCGAAAACATCCGCAGAAGCTCTGCGTGAAGAACCGGGTATTTCTATTCAAAAAACAAATCATGGCGGTGGTTCGGCAAATATAAGGGGATTGAGTTCCAATCAGATTTTACTGATGGTTGATGGGGTCCGCTTAAACAATTCGACCTATCGCCGCGGAAACCATCAATATCTGACAACTGTAGATTATCAGATGACCGGACAGATGGAAATAATTAAGGGACCGTCATCGGTAATACATGGCAGTGATGCTCTGGGGGGAACGATTAATATTGTTACTAAAGAACCCGGGTTATCCAGTGCTGGATTTGAATGGCAATTAAGAGGTAATGTCCGTTATGCAACGGCGGATAACGAGAGATTATTAAGGCTGGAGCCTGTTTTGAAAAATGAGCGATGGGCATGGCAGGCAGGTTTGAGTCTTAAAAGTTTTGGCGATCTGAGGCGGGGTAAAAATAGTAAATACCCTGTGCTTGAAAATGCCACGGATGGATTGTATCAGAAACCAACCGGATTTGATGCCTGGGATATTGATTCAAAAATAATGTTCTCTTTTGTTCCGGGACAGTCGCTTGCATTAGCTTATCAAAAAACAACGCAAAATGATGTCCCAAGATATGATAAATATGAAAATAATGACTATTATCAATGGATATATCATCCACAGGGGCGTGAACTTGTATATCTGCGGTATAGAAAAACAGATAGTCCATTCATGATTCAATCCCATATTTCATTTCAAATCCAGAAAGAGGGCCGGAAAATACAAAAAACTCCGCGGTCATCCTTAACCAGAGAGTCCGATCAGGTCAATACGCTGGGATTTACTTTCCAGATTGGAAATCATATTGGAAGTCATAACATATCTACTGGTATGGATATCTATCTTGATCATGTTTCCAGTTTACGCTTTATTGAGAGTAATCCGGACCTGCCTGAAAGAGGCCGTTATCCTGATGGTGCACAATATTTGAGTACGGGATTGTTCCTACAGGATTTGTATCCTATTTCTGACCGGTGGTCTGTAATGGCCGGTGGACGGTTCAGTTTTTACCGGACCGAATTTGATCCGGATAAAAAAAATGAAAGTGTAAATATATTTAAAGGTGATTACCAGGCAACTACTTTTAATCTGGGAACGGTATTTAAACCGGATGGAAACTGGTCCGTTAGATCAAATCTATCGCAGGGATTCCGCGCACCCAATCTCAGCGATCTTGCAAAACTTGGTGAGTCTAAAGGCAATGTATTTGAAATACCGAATTATAGTCTGACACCGGAGGATTTGGTTAGTTTCGACCTTGGAACGGAGTACACAACCAATTTGGATAAATTCTCAGTCACATTTTTCTATACGAAACTTACTGATCTTATTTCCAGCGCTGACGCAGAATACAATGGATTACCTGAAATAATAATCGATAGTACCAAATATCAGCTGAAGAGTAAACAAAATACCGGTCAGGCATTCATATGGGGCATAGAAACAGATTTTCAGTATCAATTTTTCGCTGATGTTTCTGCATATGGCAATTTTGCATTCACCTATGGTTACAATACGACACTAAACGAACCAATGGATGGCATTCCACCATTTTTTGGCTTGTTTGGTTTGGTTTTCGAAAAACCGGATTTAAAAATTTCATTCTACACACGGTTTGCCGGATCTCAAAGCAGATTATCTTCTGATGACAAGGATGATCCCAGAATACCGCCGGGTGGAACACCCGGTTGGTCGATCATTAATATTCGCGGACTATACCGTATAAATAGTTATTTAAGAGTAACCTGTATGCTTGAAAATGTTTTAGATTTAAATTACAGGGAACACGGATCAGGTATCAATGGGCCGGGAAGAAATCTGGTATTCAGTGGGGAATTATTATTGTAAATATTAGTCTATGCGATTTTTACGGTTCCAAAGAAAGGCGGTAACGCCATAAATGAATTTGGCTTTTGCACTTAATGAACAATTTTAGCTTGTTTTCTGTATAATAATTGTATACTTTTTATACCATTATGACTTTTGAATTCGACAAACAAAAAAGTAAGAGAAATAAAGAAAAACATGGAATTAATTTTGTTGAGACTCAGCGTATATGGGAAGATCCTGAATTTGTAATGATACCTGCCAGGACAATTGGTGAATCAAGATATTTGCTGATCGGAAAGTATGATAACAGAATCTGGTCTGCAATATTCACATTAAGAAACCAAAAGATAAGACTTATCTCAGTAAGAAGGTCAAGAAAAAATGAAGAAAAAATCTATAGAAGCTAAAGACTTTGATCGCAAATTTGAAAATGGCGATGACATAATTGAATACTTAGATCTAGACAAAGTCTTAAGGCCTAGACAAGAACAAAAACGTGTAAATGTAGATTTTCCAGTATGGATGATCCAGCAATTGGATAAGGAAGCTAGAAAATTGGGTGTTACACGACAATCAATTATAAAAATTTGGCTTGCAGAACGATTAAAAGAATCTACTATTTAGCGTATATTTTTCCTATTTATCTCACGGGGCCGCTTGTGCCACGACCGTTATGCTGCTTCACATTCTTCGTCTGACAAAATAATGACAACATTTCAAAATTTTCTTTATTTCACACTTTTTTATAGTTAACATAATTACATGATTGGCAAAATTATCTCACATTATAAAATCATCGAGGAAATCGGCGCCGGCGGGATGGGTGTCATTTACAAGGCGGAAGACACCAAACTCAAGCGCACTGTCGCTCTCAAATTCCTGCCCCCGGAACTGACCCGCGATGCGGACACTAAAGAACGGTTTATCCGTGAAGCCCAGGCTGCCTCCGCAATGGAACATCCCAACATTTGTAATATTCATGAAATAGATGAGACTGCGGACGGCCAACTGTTCATTGTTATGGCCTGCTATGAAGGTGAAACCTTAAAATTGAAAATTGAAAAAGGAAAATTGAAAATTGAAGACGCAATAGATTATTCTACCCAGATAACGGAAGGCCTGGCCCGGGCCCATGAGGAAGGCATTGTACACAGGGATATTAAGCCGGCCAATATTATTATTACGGATCGCGGAGAAGTGAAAATACTGGATTTTGGTCTGGCCAAACTGGCTGGGCAAGCTCAATTAACCAAAGATACATCTACGCTTGGAACTGTAGCTTACATGTCCCCTGAACAAGCCGGAGGTAAAGAAGTAGATCAGCGAACGGACATCTGGTCGCTAGGGGTGGTTCTGTATGAAATGCTCACTGGTGAACTGCCCTTTAAAGGGGAATATGAGCAGGCTATCATTTATGCCATTTTAAACGAAGAACCTAAATCATTGGGAAATATTCAGGCTGAACTACAAGATATTTTGAAAAAAGCACTATGTAAAAATCCGGATGAACGTTATCAACATGCTAAAGACATTATTGAAGATTTGGAATCAATAAAAACGCCAACGGGTACAAAAAAATCAAAGCCGGTTTCAACACCAAAAAAAACTATAGGAAATAAATGGGTATACTTATTTGCTGCAGTACTTGTCATTGTCGTTTTATCGATTCTGACAATTACCAACTTTTTCTCTGGTGAACCATTACAAAATGATCATTCGATTGCGGTCCTGCCCTTTAAAAATCTCAGTGCGAATCAGGAAAATGAATATTTTTGTGACGGGATTACAGAGGATATAATTGCCCAACTCTCGAAGATTAGTGATCTCAAAGTGATTTCACGAACATCAATCATGCAGTATAAGACCGTTAAAAAAAGTCTTCCGGAAATTGCCGAAGATTTGAATGTCACAATGATCCTTGAGGGTACGGTCAGACTGTCAGATGATCGCATCCGAATAGTGGCCCAGTTGATTGAAGCGAAAGAAGATAAGCACATCTGGGCGGAAACATACGATAGAGAAATGCGGGATATTTTTGCAATTCAAAGTGATGTCGCTGAGAAAATTGCAAGCGTACTGAAGGTTGAGCTTTCTCCCAAAGAATTATCATTGATTCAAAAAAAACCAACAGAAAATCTTGCCGCATATAACTTCTACATAAAGGGTCGTGAATATTATCACCGCTATCAAAAGAAAGATAACGAACAGGCCATCCGTATGTTTAAAAAGGCGCTCGAAATTGATCCAAATTATACGCTGGCTTATGCCGGTTTAGGAGACGCCTATAGTCAGCGTTTTGATCGCTTCGGATTCTCTCGCGCATGGATTGATTCAGCAATAAGAGTCAGCAAGAAAGCGATTGAACTCGATCCAGATTGTGCAGAAGCCTATAAGGCGCTTGGCCTTTCATACGACGTTATTGATAGATCGGGTTTGGCAATCAAGGAATATAAAAAAGCAATTGAACTCAATCCAGGTTATTTCCCGGCAGTGGGAAATATCGGATTTATATATCTAAAGATTGGTCATTTGGAAGATGCGCTAAAATGGATTATTAAGAGAATAGATCTGAATCCAGCCTTGAGTGGTGGTTATGTTCAAGTCGGATTGGTATACAATGCATTATGTGAAGATTTAAAAGCTCAACAGGCTTTTCAAAAAGCACTAGAACTTAACCCCCAAAGTGTTTATGCGCGCTGGGGGATCATATCTTTATTTCTAGAGCAAGATAAATATGACCAGGCATTGGCCGAAGTTGATGAGATATTGAAACTTACCTCAGATAGTCTGAATGCATGTACCTATGCGGGATATGTAGAACATATTCAAAATAATTTATCTGAATCATACCATTATTTTGATGAGGCGCTTAAGAAATCTCAGGCGAAATTTTTCTCCTATTTTCACCTAGTCCCATTGGTACACCTTGGTGCACTTCACTGGAAAAATGGCGAAATAGAGAATGCAAAAAATATATTTTCAGAGTTTTTAACTTATGCAAATAAAGAATTGGATTCTGGTAATGAATCGTGGGCAATTCCTTATAATATGGCCGGTATCTATTCAATGATGGAAGAAAAAGATAAGGCCCTCTTATGGCTTGATCGGGCTATTGATGCAGGATGGAGAGATTATCGTATTGGAATGATTGAACCTCTGTTTGAAAAACTAAGACAGGATAACCGTTTTAAAAAACGGATTGCACGCGTAAAAGGATTGGTCGATAAAGCCCGTGAACAGATAAAAGCGACAGGAGAATAAAAATCGATTTCAAGACGCCAAGAAAAGAAGAAAGGGATATTTATGAAACTACTTTTAGTAACCTCAATTTTCATTTTTCTCGTACTGATCATCTTTGGATGTCAGAGTCAAAATGGAGATGAAAATCAGATATTGAAGAATACTATTGCAAAGTTTACACCTACTGGAATTCGATACGACGAAAGTTTGCTTGATGATCGTCAGGCTGTTGTTATTAAAAAATTGTATATGGCTGCAAAAGTAATGGATGATTTATTTTTACAACAGGTTTATTCTAAAAATAAAGATATCAAAGCAGATTTAGAGGCCTCCGAAGACAAATTGGATGCGCTTCACTTGCAGCTATTCAATATTATGTTCGGACCATTTAATCGTCTGGATCACAATAAGCCATTTTGGGGTGATGTGGCTAAACCATTGGGAGCAAATTTTTATCCTGAAGATATGACAAAGGAAGAGTTCCAGGGCTGGTTAGAGGAAAATCCTGACGATGAAAAAGTATTTACTTCCGAATTTACCATGATTAGACGCAAAGATAATAAACTTGTAACTATTCCTTATTCAGAATATTTTCAGGATGAATTGACCAAAGCCGCTAATTATTTGCGCGAAGCTGCTGAGTATGCCGATAATCCTTCTCTAAAGAAGTATTTGCTTACCCGTGCAGATGCTTTCCTATCGAATGATTATTTTGAGAGCGATATGGCCTGGATGGATTTGAAGGATCATTTAATAGAAGTAGTGATTGGGCCATACGAAGTTTATGAGGATAAGCTTTTTAATTACAAAGCAGCCTTTGAGTGTTTCATTACAATCCGTGATCCCGAGGAGAGTAAAAAGCTGGCCCGTTTTGCAAGCTATTTAAATGATATTGAAGCACATCTTCCCATTCCGGAGAAATATAAAAATTTTGAACGCGGAGCCGAATCTCCCTTTGTGGTGGCTAATGAAATTTTTTCGGCAGGTGATACAAAAGCCGGAACACAGACATTGGCATTCAATCTCCCCAATGATGAACGCGTGCGTGAAGCGAAGGGTTCTAAAAAAGTAATGCTGAAAAATGTTAATGAAGCTAAATTTAGCAAGATACTGACACCTATTGCAAAAGCCGTTTTGGATGAATCGCAATTATCCTATGTAACATTTGACGCCTTTTTTAATCATGTGCTGATGCACGAAATCTCTCATGGTGTTGGCCCCGGAATTATTACAATTGATGGACGTAAGACTGAAGTAAAAAAGGAATTGAAAGAAACTTATTCCAAAATTGAGGAATGCAAGGCGGATGTTTTAGGCATGTACAATAACATCTTTATGATAGAAAAAGGTGAATATCCAGAGACATTTGAGAAAGAAACCTGGGTAACATTTTTAGCTGGTACGTTCCGTGTAGTTCGATTTGGCATAACCGGGGCGCATGGTGCTGGCAATGCAATTATCTACAATTATCTTCTGGAGAAGGGCGGTTATGAATATGATCAGGCTACTGAAAAAGTAAAAATAAACTTCGATAAGATATACGATACAGTGCGCGATCTGGCTTCTAAACTTCTTACTATACAGGCGCAGGGAGATTATCAAGGTGCCAAAGCACTGATTGATAAATATGCTGTTATATCACCTTCTATGGAAAACTTAATTGGCAAATTGGAAAGATTACCTGTGGATATTAAACCAATATTTCAAATTGAGAAAATGATGACTGAAAAATAGTTTTATGTTGCATGCTATAAATAATTGCCGAGATAACAGTAAATTTAAGGTTTATAGCCCGCTTATTTTGTCCGGTTAACCGTTAAGTGTTAACTACTGAGATTTTCAGAGATATACTTTTGTGGAGGCTAAAATAATGATAAAGAAAATTTCAATTCTTGTTTTCCTTTCGATAATTCTCTTTTTCTTTTCTTGCTCAAAGGAACAACAAGTTGCAAACAAAAGACAAAACGATGATTCATCAAGATTCATAAAAATTTTTCAAACTGCCAAAGGAACAAATGATCGATTGAGTGAAAAACCGTCCCTGGAATTTGATGAAATTCCTTCAGAACGATTCAATGACAATAGATTACCCTCCATAGTACTGGACGCGAACAAAAAATTTCAAACAATTTTAGGTTTTGGTGGGGCCTTCACCGAAGCTAGCGCGGTAACTTTCTATAAACTAAGTCCTCAAAAAAGACAAAAAATAATCGAGGTATATTTCGACCCAGATGTAGGACACGGTTACACATTTTGTAGAACCCATATTAATAGCTGCGACTTTTCACTCGGTAATTATGCATATGTCGAAGTAGCTGATGATACCAATTTGACCACTTTTTCGATTGAAAGAGATGAGCAACACCTTATACCATTCATCAAAGAAGCGCAG
>JAGLYF010000184.1 GCA_023132435.1 Calditrichia bacterium
GCGGAACGACTAAAGTAGCTGTTATCGTTTCCTCCGGCAGGGCTGTCCGGTTGATATTTCAATCCTGGCAGAAGAGGTTTAATCATGTCCCTGACCTGGTTGTGGTTGAAGGACCGATGGCAGGCGGACACCTGGGATTTAAAAAAGAACAGATTTTCGATCCTGACTATGCCCTGGAACAGCTGATGCCGGATGTGCTCTCGCTCGTTAAACATTTTGAATTGCAATTCGAAAAAAATATACCGGTAATTGCAGCCGGGGGAATTTACACCGGCGCTGATATTTTTAGGTTTATGAAAATGGGAGCCCAGGGGGTGCAAATGGGGACCCGTTTCGTGGCTACACATGAATGTGATGCTTCACTCAAGTTCAAACAAGCATATATCAATTGTAAAGAAGATGATCTTGCCATTATTCAAAGTCCTGTGGGTTTACCGGGCAGGGCTATTCGAAATAAATTCATTGATGAAGTGTCCGCCGGAAACAGGAAACCATTCAGGTGTCCTTGGAAATGCTTAAAAACCTGTAATTTTAGAGAAGCGCCTTATTGTATTGCCAAAGTATTGGCCAATGCCCAGAAGGGTAATATGGAGGAGGGCTATGCCTTTGCCGGGACCAATGCCTACCGGGTCCGGGAAATCATTTCGGTGAAAGAATTATTTGAAAGGCTTGAACAGGAGTACAACGAAGCCGCATGGGAATTTTTTAACCAGCAGGTAGTTCCCGATGAGATTGCCGTTTAAACAAATCCCAATGCCGGTCCTTGATTAGATTCGTTTTTTCACCTTTCCGTACTTAATCCCTAGTTTATTCATGCGGTTACGAAGCGTACTTGCATTGATTCCAAGCAGCCCGGCCGCGCCGCCAGGTCCGTGAATTTTCCCGTTTGTTTTTGTTAATACCCAGCTAATATGTTGAGAAATCATCTCATCAAGATTTGCTGTTTCATTGCTAAGTCTCGAAGATTCAGTACTTTTTTGAAACTGTGATTGATTTATATGCTCAAATGTAAGTGGTCCAGAAGGATTTAATATTAAAGCCCGTTCCACAACATTTTGTAATTCACGCACGTTGCCTGGCCAGTTGTAATCCATTAAAAAATTTGTTGTCCCTGGTAATACAGTTGGAATCGCCGGCAATTTCAATTCCCTGGATTTTAAACTGATGAAATGCTGTAAAAGCACCGGAATGTCCGATCTTCGCTCACGCAGTGGCGGTATCCAGATGGGAAAGACATTGAGCCGGAACCATAAATCCTCACGAAATTGACGAAGTTTTACTATTTCTTCCAGGTTGCGGTTGGTAGCGGCAATAATGCGAATATCCAGGGAGATTGTTTTTACACCGCCGACACGCTCAATTTCTTTACTCTGCAATACTTTCAATAAGCGTACTTGAGCCTGGAGCGGCAGCTCGCCGATTTCATCTAAAAAAATAGTTCCTTTATTAGCCCGTTCGAAACGACCCCGTTTTTGAGACAAGGCGCCAGTGAAGGCTCCTTTTTCATGCCCAAAAAGCTCACTGTCAATCAGGGTATCGGGAATGGCGCCGCAATTTACACTTACAAGGGGACCATTACTACGTGAGGAAGAATAATGGATGGCATTGGCTATTACATCTTTGCCG
>JAGLYF010000185.1 GCA_023132435.1 Calditrichia bacterium
GACACTACCCGTTGTCAGCGCGAACGTTCAAACTCAGCGGTTTTTTCCTGACGCCGAAGGCGGCGGGTAACAATCCGCTGTAGTGCGTTGTTAAAGGTTTATTTATTTTTTCTTTTTCTTCTTTCTTGGATATTTTTTAATATGTATGGTGCAGCTTCTTCAAATGCTTTGCCTGATTTTATACCGTTACAAAGGAGACAGCATGTACGAAGATTTTCCTTTGTGTTTTTACCGCCTTTCGATTGGGGAATATAATGATCAAGTGTTGCATTTTCTTTTGTTACTTTTTCTCCACAATATTGGCAGATCCAATTGTCTCTTTCAAATAAAAGATTTCGTTTTTGTAGATCAGTAAAATAATCTTCATCTTTTTGTTTTGGTTGAATAGTGGCAATCTTTTCTTGAACTATATGAATATCATGTGGTAAATTTATTGTATATTCTGTTCCTTCTCTCGTTGTATCCCCAATAGAAAGACACCCTTTTTCTTCCAAACCTGCTATAACTTTTGTCATGTGGGCATAATTTGTTTTAGCACCACGAGAACCACTGCCATATCCTTGTGCCATTGTTCTTTTCCCAATTCTTACTTTTTGAGAACAATCGCGAAGGATTGAATTTCGGAAAAGATATAAATAAAGAGATGTTTCATATGGAGTTAATTCTGGTAACAGAAAATCAACAAAATCTGTAATAAGTGATTTTATGTCTTTTTCTTTCATTTTTATTTCCCTATAACCCCTAGCCGTAACCGGCGCATTTGTAGTGAGCGCAGCGAACGAAAAATGCGTCCTAGTTAACGGTATTGTAAGGACATTCATTGAAGTAGCGAAATACGTTGTTCAATGAACCCGGCCACATCAGCCGGATTATGAATTCTCCCGTCTATGTAACCATCAGTCTTGAATACGCCATCCACTTCGCCATCATCCATTTTTACAAACATAACTCTTTCGTGCTGCTTCTCCATAATAATTTCTCGAATTGCTCTGAATTCAATGCCACACCACTCTTTTTCTTGATACTTCTCACACAAGAAAACGACAACTAACATAGATCTGTTTTTATATATATCTTGGAGAAGGGTATCTAGAGATGGTTTTGCTAATTGAGCTATATAATTATTGTCGTAAAAGTAGGAATTTGGCCCAACCAATCTTTCCAACTCCTCAGCTATTGGCTTTATGTAGTCTCGTATCTCACCAGGGAAAGACAATGCTACAGCAAACTCATGCTTTGTAATGTCAACAGCTTTAGCTTCACTTCGTGTCCAAGGTGGTAGCCGGATACCCTTTGAAGCGAGTTCTTTTGATAAATTAACATCCTTTATCGCCCAATGCGTTCGATTCATTTCCCAATCTGAAATATCAAGATCAAACAACATGTCAGCTATATCTGAGTGGCTTAAGAACTTATCCAATTCGACTATTTCATACTCTATTTTTACTTTTCCCTGTCTTTTCGTAATATTATGAATCAGACCAAATTTTGGGTCTTTTTTGCAATACGACTCATATGCGAAAACACAAGGAAAGCGCCTAATATTATTTACCTGAGACTGTGATAATCCCCCTAACTCTTCTGTAATTTCTGCATAGGTGTATTCCCGAACACAGCGACCTATTTCAAGAATAAATGGTTCTCCTTCCCAGGATTTATCATCACCAGATACTAAAAGGTTGTACATAACCTCTCCATTTACTATTTTATCGTTAAGGTCTAGTATTCTGCGGGGTTCGGATTGCGGTTAACCGGAACCAAACAAAGCGGTGATAAGCTTGAAGTTAGTTATGCTTTTGCTCGGAACGATAAATGAGTGTGAACCCGGACGCGTTTGGTTTCCAAGTTTAACCGCTGGTTAGGCTACCCATGCCTAGAATAATTGATATAAGTATTTTGTATCAGCAACAAAAATACTTATTATCCAACTTGTATCACTCCACATTTGCTGCAACAGGTGCTAAAAATCTTGCTGCCCATTTAAAAAATGATGATTCTACTTTAATTAATCCTGTCTCATCATATCTACTTATCTGTGGAAATAATCTTTCAGCAAAGATCCTCTCATTGAATTTAGCCACTTCTTTTAGATAATCATAATATTGTTGGAGTTCTATATACTCTTTAATGACATTTTCAGCATACATTTCACCCAACAATTCTAATACATCCACCCAATATTCTCGACTTAATCCTTTCTTGATTTCACTATGCCACTCCTCTAATGGTCTCCTATCTTGAAGGAAGTGATAACAAGCAACAAAATATCTATGAATGCGTTCATGCCGGAAACGGTATTTATTTGCTACTTTTGTAAGAACTCCACGAGAGACTAAATCATCACAGATATCTTTAGGAAGCGAGTCGTCAGATTCAAATTGAATGTTGTTGGATTTAAAAAGCTCCCAAGCAAAATTTTCAAGATTTAGAATTAAATTGTTATCCTTAAAATCCCCAAGTAGATTTCGGTAAATATCTAAACGAAAGTCTGGAAGTTTATTTTTATCTTTTATAAAGTTTGCTAATAACTGAGCTGTATAAGGTAATCTAGATAAGTCGGATAAATATTCAGCCTTTAAAATTCGATCGACCCAATCTTCAGCCATCAATTGTTTAAGTTCTTCCCGACCAAAAGGTAACAGTTCTATATGTTTAACCAGTACAATGTTATCCCATTTAGGATCAAATTGACCTGTTAATACTATATGATTACGACGTGAAATCTGACGTACAAATTCTCGTGTTATTTCTGGAGTATTATCTTCATTTAATCCGTCTAATAAAATGAAAAAACCACCCCATTTCAAAAGGTCAAATGCAACTTCTGGTTTAACATCGATATCTCCATATTGAGCTATTATTGAAGCAGCTTCTTCCTGAGGGGACAAATTGCTTCCTATAGAAATGAAAATTGGTACTTTTTTGCGTTTCAAGGCATACCCAACCCACTTCTCTAAAAGAGCAGTTTTACCTAATCCTGATTTACCTATAATTAACCATAATTGTCTTTCAGGTTTTGACAATACAGTGTCAAGAACCCTTTCCCACTGGTGATTTTCATTTTCTTTAGTTATTGTTAAATCGTTAGACTCTATTAACTTAACTTGAGGTGATACATATATCAACTCTTCCCATTTTTTTAACCAAGGAGCTTTCTTAATATTTTTCCTGTAATCTTTGAAAAGAGCCAGTTTTATGGTTTTTAAATAGAGAATTAAGAAATCAATGATAAGATATTTACCAATAAATAACCCAATTAATTTTGCGCCAGTTGGATGTAAGATGATTTTTCTTATTGATCTAAAAGGGATGGCCAATAAAACTAAACAAAAGTTTATGCAAAGGATTATAAAAGCAACTTTTAATGGAAAATGCCACCATGGATCGGCTATCATTGTTATTTTTTCAGTTTCATATATTGCGTTTATAGGGTGAGAAGGATGCTCAAATGTAACAGATAGGCGGAATTTACATCTTTTCCCTTCTAGTTCTTTTAAAAAATTTGAAGGTATATTGGTAAATACGATATTAAATTTTGATTTTTCATTTATTATCGGGTTAATTTGGTACATTGAATTTGTTAAACGATTTGATCCAAGTTCATCAATTAACTCTAAGGTTATGTTTTCTACGCCGTGATATTGAGGAATTATTAATAAATGCTCTCCTTCGAGTTTTCTAAAATTCGTATTAGGATTAATCTTTAAAGTTATTTCTCCTATTATTATAGGATTATATTTTAAAATGATATTATCCCCCGCAGCCCAGCCTATTACTCCATCTTTTATTAACGAAATTGAGCGAATAGTATTTTCAAAATTGAAGTTTGATTGTTTAAATTTTTTCCATTGGTTGTTTTGATATCGTAAAATCACCCCATTGCTTCCGGCTGCCCATCCTTCATTACCGTCATTATTAATCCATATTGTATGAAGAGTTCCATCTTTTCCAACAGGAACTAAATCAGTCAGACTCCATACATTATTCTCAAAATGTAAAATAAATCCTTGGTTAATTGTACCTCTTCTTCCTGTAAATCCACCAACAGCCCAAGCTTGGCTACCTTCTTCATTTATCCATATATCATTTACTAAGCCGTCCTCTATCAAAGAACATAATTGATTATCTAAATTCCATTCACGGTTGCGATAATCGAAAGCTACAAGGTTTTCGGAGTCGGTAGTTCCAAATGCCCAGCCAGTCTTTCCAGAGTAATTCATTTCAATCAAATTCAATCCATATTTATTTGATCTATATGAATTTTTAAACTTCACTTTATTATCAATATCCTCGATTCTCCATTTCTCACTCTCGAAATGTAAGATTATCCCACCCTCGCTCCAATGATTAAAACGTGCTTTACCTCCAACTGCCCAGCCTTCTGATCCTTCTGAATTAATCCATATAGAGTTTATTGGAACTTTCAAAATGGAACTTGACTCTTCTTCAACTTGCCAGATACGATTTTTATAACGCAAAAAAACACCTTGATCAGTATATGCGGCAGATGGATATTTAAGTTTACTCCCTACAATCCAACCATCATTTCCATTTTCATTCATCCAAATATCATTTAGAAAGTAATTCCTAATATGACGATTCAGAGTATCAAGTTGCCAATTATTATTTAAAAGGTGTAGGTGAAATCCATGACTCCTCATAATATATTCATTCATATCCCTGTCAATATAACTTGTCTGAAGGCCACCTATAGCCCACCCCTCAATTCCTTCATTATTTAGCCATATTTTATTGAATTGTTGTAACTTATATACTATAAATTTATCCTTGGGTATTTTAGAGATCAACGCCGTATCTTTAGTTTGCTTATAAAATATTTCCCAAAAAGGTATATTAACATTTTCATCTTCTAATTTTAGTAACAGACTATCTTGATCTGCCCATAGATTATTATTGTTTAGAAAAAATAAAAGGACTATCGCAAAAGTTAAACGAATTAATGCTAGCGAAATTGTCATAGTTTTCTATATCGAATAGTTACAACTTTAACTTTAATTTATATTATTGTCATAAATTACAATAAAAATTAGTTCCTATTCAGTGGCAATGGGAAACATTGAAATCCTGCTACAAAATAAGAAAGATTCTTTTCGAAATACAGAATTTTATACCTTTTTATAGCCAAATAAAAGATGCTAATCCAAAGATTAACTGATTTAATATTGTATTTTGAAAACTTTGTCGGCTATTCTAATCCTGCCAAATTGTTACATCAATTAGGTAGCCTAATGCGCGGATTTTCCTCATCCGCGCATTGTTGAGGGAGCGAAGCGACCTCGACAACAAGTAAGTAGATAGTTTCTGTATAATGCCAATATATGTAATAGCAATTCAAATAACAATAAAGATGCATTGCATCTTACAGGGAAGGTTAGTAAAGAACTTAATGATTAAAATCAGTACTTGGCGAAAAATTTCACTTTCTTTATAAGGTCCAATTTTGTATAATAGAAACAGTCCATTTAACTATCCTCAATAATGATAAATGCAATACGATCATTTTTAACCCCTAATTAAAGGAGTTTCATATGTTAAACAAAATTGGTTTAATTGGTGGTGGTAATATTGGTGGTGTTCTTATGCAAGAAGTGGTTAAACGTCAGCTGGCCCGTGAAGTGGCTATGGTCGATATCAAAGAACCGGACCTGGCGAAAGGTAAGGCTTTGGATATTGCTGAAGGATCTTCCACCATCGGTGCCGATGTGCGCTGTATTGGCGGTAAAGAATATGATGTGATCGAAGGCTCTGACCTTGTAATCAATACTGCAGGTGTACCACGCACCACAAGACCTGATGGGACTATTCCCACACGCGAAGAATTACTGGCAACAAATCTGAAAATAACCGATGCCGTTTCAGAGGGAATTCAAAAATACTGCCCCAAAGCGACAATAGTTTCTGTTGCAAATCCTCTGGATGCCATCGTTTACAAGCTCTATTTAAATCTTAAACCAGCAAAAAATAAATTGATGGGGATGGCCGGCGCTCTGGATTCTGCCCGATATCGTCATTTTGTCGCTTTTGAAGCAAATGTATCTGTAGAGAACGTAACTGCAATGGTGTTAGGGGGACATGGTGATAGCATGTTACCTATACGAAGTGCCTGTCGTGTGGCTGGTATGCCGGTCGATGATTTTGTCTCCGCAGAACGTCTGGCAGAGATCGAGACACGTACACGAAAAGCAGGGGGGGAGGTAGTGAAACTTCTCGGATCAGGTTCTGCTTTTGTATCTCCTGCCTGGGGAGTATTGGATATGGTTGAGGCCATCGCGTATGATAAACGCAAAATTGTACCTACTTGTGTATTGCTCACCGGAGAGTATGGGGTAGATGGTTTGTTTATCGGTGTTCCGGTTATACTTGGTAAAAACGGTGTTGAACAGGTCGTAGAAATGGAATTGACTGCTGAAGAAAAAGAGGCTTTTAAAAATTCTGTCGCAGCTGTCCAAAAAACCGTAGACGAGGTTGATTCGATGTCGTAAAATTGGGAACCGGAAACCGCAGACAGGAGACCGGAAAAAGAAAAGGGTATAAGGTATAGGGTATAAGGGATTTTTAGATATCCCTACGATAATAGAGTTCTGCAAAATGACGTTTTTTGTCATTCCGGGCTTGACCCGGAATCCAGAAAACTCTTTATTTTCAATGGATTCCCGCTTTCGCGGGAATGACAATGAGACAAAAAGCCTCATTTTGCAGAAGTCTACTACGATAACATAAAGGAGGTGATAATGGCAAAATTAACCTATTTCAGCCATTCGGCCTGGATGATAGAAACTAATGGAACTACCATATTAATTGATCCGTTTTTAGATGATAATCCCACCTCACCGGTCAAATCAAAAGATGTCAAGGCGGATTATATTATCATTACACATGCACACGGCGATCATATTGGTGATTCGATCCCAATTGCCAAAGCAAATAATGCGATGATTATTACGAATTTTGAGATTGCCAACTGGTGTGGTGAACAGGGAGTAACCGTCCATCCCTTACATATCGGTGGTGCGCACGATTTTCCCTTTGGAAAGGTAAAATTAACCCAGGCTTTCCATGGATCATCTTTTCCGGATGGTTCTTATGGAGGTATGCCGGCGGGTGTGCTGGTAACCGTAGAAGGAAAGACTGTTTTCCACAGTGGTGATACCGGTTTATTTGGTGATATGAAACTTATCGGTGAAATGAACCCTATCGATGTGGCAATGATCCCAATTGGTGATAATTTTACCATGGGTTTGGATGATGCGGTGAAGGCAGTGGAATTCCTTAATCCTAAAAAAGTGATTCCAATGCATTATAAAACCTTTGATGTAATCGATGTAGACCCAAATGAATTTGTTTCACGCGTAAAAAATCTGGGGGTTGAAGCCCTGGTCCTGGAATATGGTGGCTCGATCGAATTTTAGATAATGCTCCTGTTGAAGTATTCTCAAAGATGGTAACAATCCAGGTGGTTGTTACCATCTTTTTTATTTGTTTTGTTCTCACAAGCATGATTCTGCTTAGCCAGGTATCTTTTTTAACCACGGAATCACACGGAATAACACAGAATATTGAAATATGTCAATGCTTTACAACCCCTTAGTCCCCTTTTTTAAGGGGAGACTTTAGTATTACCATTTGATAGATCTATAATTCATGAATTAATCAGGTTAGTTAATTCCGAATTTTATGATTATTTATGAAAGATGTAGTCCATCTTGAAGATGGACTACATCTTAGAGTTAATCGATATTGATGTGGGTTAAAAATACTCTTGAAAGGAAATTTAACGTGAGAAATCACTATCGAATCACCGGGATTTCAGTTCTGGTTATTTTATCAGGTCTTTTCATTTATCACTGTGGTGATAAACAAAATATTCCGCAAACTGCAAATTCCGGACATAAAATAATACATCTACCTTTAGCAGGAGATATTGCCGAACGTTATGCGGAGATTTCTGGTCTCGCCTGGTACAGGGATCAATTGATTTTATTGCCACAGTATCCTGATCGGTTTTCATTAAATAATGTCAGTTCTATTTTTAGAATTCCTAAGAGGGAGATTATTGATCATATAGATCAATCAGGCCCGTCATCAAATTTAACTGCGACGAGAATAGATTTTGATGAGCAGGGGATTCCTGAAGATTTGCCCGGATTTCAGGGATACGAATCTATCGTTTTTATTGAAAATAAAATTTATTTCACGATTGAGATTAATCAGGATGGTGCGATGCAGGCATTTCTGGTAGAAGGGCTTATCACTGATAATATGGAGAGGATCGTATTAGATAAATCTTCCTTAAGATTGCTTCCAATGCCTGTTCAAATTAAAAACTTTGCTTATGAAGGTATGATTAATAGTGAGAACAAATTGTTTATTTTTTATGAAGCTAATGGTGCGAATATTAACGACACGCCACAAATGGTTGAATTCAATTTGGAGAACGGAGATATCCGGTTAAAGCCTTTTCTGAATCTTGAATACAGGATAACCGATGCGACCAGTTTAAATAAAGAAGGGCGTTTTTGGGTCATTAACTATTTCTGGCCGGGCGATTTCGATGTACTTAATCCAGCCTCTGATAAGTTGGCAGCACTATCAAATCCACCCATAAGTTTTTCACGGGATAAAGCTGTCGAACGCCTGGTGGAGATGCAATATTCTCAGGACGGAATGAAACTGAGCCATAATGCCCCCATTGTGTTGCAATCTGCTCCAAATGGTGATTCACGAAACTGGGAGGGGATTGTCAGACTGGAAAATCGTGGATTTATCCTGGTGACCGATAAACATCCGCAAACTATCCTGGCTTTTGTTCCAATTAATAAATAAGGTGTTTAAATTATGATATTCTTTAACCGCAAAGTGCGCCAAGAAGGCACAAGGAATAATTCTAAAGTTTTTTCCTCGCAGCGGCGCAACGACTATTTTTTTGTTATTTAGATTGTAGAGACGTAGCATGCTACGTCTCTACAATCCATACATATTTTTTTAAATCATCCGTGATCTTTGCGGCTCCTTTGCACCCTTTGCGGTTAATTCAATTTTTGGATGGGAATAATTTAACCGTTAAATTTTAATAATATTTTAATATGAAATGCATTTCTGATTCGGAAAGGAAATTTGATGACAAGAGGTAATTGGATAAGTTTTTTACTGACAATAGCATTTACGACTGCTCTATTTGCCCAGAGTGGTTTATATATGCCAATCAATATCAAAAAGGCTTATGATAATAACACACGTTCATACGATGGTGAACCGGGAGATAATTACTGGCAAAATCGGGCAGATTATAATATTAAAGTGGAATTGAATCCTAAAAATCGAACACTTGATGGAAATGAGACAATTCATTATCAAAATAACAGTCCGGACAGTTTGAAAAACCTGAATTTAAAGATTTATCAGGATATCTATAAAATAGGAACCCTGCGGGATTTTCCCCTGGATTCTTCTGATATACATCGGGGAACCGTTATTCATTATATAAAAGTGAACGGAGATTCAGTACAGTTGTCCGGTGAAGAATCAGAAATAAAAAGGCTGGCCTCAATCCTGAGGATCAAACTGGAGGAACCTCTACCTCCCGGTGAAGACCTTATTCTTGATTTAGGGTGGGAAACGATATTACCCGGAAAATCACGCCTGAGGATGGGTGCTTATGGTGATTCCGCTTTTTTTGTTGCTCATTGGTTCCCGCGGATCGCCGTATATGATGACATCGATGGTTGGGACAGATATCCCTACTCAGGAACTCAGGAATTCTATAATGATTTTGGAGATTTTGAAGTTGAAGTTATCGTCCCGGGTGATTTTATCGTTTGGGCGACCGGCCTGCTTCAAAACATGGATGAGGTTTTAGGCGATAAATTTATTGATAGATTTAAGGAAGCCTCTTCATCAGACAGTGTGATTCATATTGTAACGCCTGCAGATTACCTGAATGGTCCTGTGCCACTTCAAAATGAAAAAAATAGCTGGCGATACAAGGCCTCAAATGTACCTGATTTTGCTTTTGCGACGAGTAATTGCTATCTCTGGGATGCGACCAGTCTGATTGTCGATGAAGAAACGGACAGGCGGGTGGTGGTAGATGCGGCCTACCGAAGACCCTCGGAGGAATTTTATGAAGTGGCACGAATCGGAAGGGAATCAATAAAGTATTTGTCTGAAGATATGCCCGGATATCCGTTTCCATATCCCAAAATGACCGTTTTTAACGGATCCGGGGGAATGGAATATCCAATGATTGTAAATGATGGAACAACCACTACAAGAGCAAGAACGATTGGACTGACCTCACATGAAATCTCACATACCTATTTTCCATTTTTTATAGGCACAAATGAGAAAAGATATGCCTGGATGGATGAAGGCTGGGCAGTCATGTTAAACTTTGATTTTCAAAATCGGATGACCGATGGAAACAATCAGATCAGTCGTGAAATAAGGACTTATTCCTTGATAGCGGGACGGGACATAGATTTACCAATGATGATTCCATCAATTTATCTGAAGGGCAGATCTTACCGGAATGCTTCCTACAGCAGACCGGCAATTGCCTATAATTTGTTGAGAGAAATCATGGGTGATGAAAAATTTAAGGATGCATTACACTTGTATATGGATCGTTGGAATGGGAAACATCCCATTCCCTATGATTTCTTTTATACATTTGATCAGGTCAATGGTGAGAATCTGCATTGGTTTTGGAAACCGTGGTTTTTCGAACGTGGTCATGCAGATCTGGCGATTAAAGACGTTATCATTAAAGATAACGAGACTGAGGTAGTCATTGAGAAGGTAGGTCTCCTCCCTGTGCCAATTAAAATGAAAATAGCCTATGCTGATGAAAGTGAAAAGATTATAACACACTCCGCAGAAGTATGGAAAGATGGTTCAACTGAATTTCGAATCACAATTGACCATGAAAAAGAAATTGAAAGTATCGGGATTGGTGATAAATATATTCCTGATACTAATCAGGAGAACGACATTTACCTAAAAGATTAATCTCATGCAATATCTCCCCCATATATTATCGGTTATTATAAAAAAGTTTTTTGATGATAAGTCTGAACTCTGGTCAGTTCCCGTCAACATTGACAAGAATACAACTGAGGCAGAAGTATATGATTCGCTAAATAAAGCCTTTTTGACAGCGATTTTGGACCCTGAAAAGAATTCTGTCGAATTCATTAATCATCTCATCAAAACCTCAAAATTTAAAACTGCAGCCGGATTTTATAAAGAAGGACTCGATTTGATTCAGCGGGAAATTGAAAAGATGCTGAAATCCGATCCTGCATTTGAAAAACAATTGCGGGAGGTTTCCGAATGGTTCAATAAATATGGTGGGAATGCGGATATGTCTGAACTGGTAGAAAGATCCTGGACAGTTTTCTTCCCTGAGGCAGTCGGTCTTCATGATGATGAACAAAAAGCAATTGAAGATTTACGTAAAAAACGATTTGTAAAAGTAAATAAATTAAATGATAATCCGATAAAATCTCCTGTTAAGGAAATTATATTTACCTCCAATGTATTGCTTACAGTACCGTCAAAAAATATAAATATTGAGGATCTTGGATTTAGTTCGAATGTAGAGACTGTTCTTGCCCAAACTGCCAAAGATAAACAGTTATACTGGTATGATCATCCTATTCAGATTGGAGTTCAACCTGAAAAGAATGAAGTTTTATATGGAATGTGGGCTTTAAATGAGGCGGTTGCTTATGAGAAAATTAACAGAAATTCTCCTGCCGATCAAAAGCTAATCTGTATTTTATCCGCTTCTGTTACGCATGAAAAGCTACATCAGATCGCAAAGCAGTATCTTGAAGATGAATTCCATCGTGGCGAGACCATGGAAAATCTGGATATATTTCTATTTACTGAAACTGAAACCAATGCATTGATCTCTGAGGTTTTAGTTCCGGCTGCTGAAAAATACCTGAATCAGGATCCTGTTCTGGCAAAAGAACGATTACAGGTATTAGGGGTGGATGGTGAATACGGACGGCATTATAGTTTTTTAAAGGCAATCTCAGCGTTCTGGCAGGTATTTATCGATCCATCAGTGAAAGCCACCTTCAAGATCGATCTTGATCAGGTATTTCCTCAGGATATTTTAGTTAATGAAACAGGATTATCAGCATTTGAACATCTCTGTACACCGTTATGGGGTGCTGAAGGTCTTGATGCCGACAATGAGCCGGTTGATCTGGGTATGATTGCCGGGGCATTGGTGAACGAGAAAGATATTCATAAATCCCTTTTTACCGCCGATGTACCCTTTCCTGATAAAGTAAAAACGGCAGATGAGTTAATCTTTTTTAGTAAGCTTCCTCAGGCGATATCGACTGAAGCAGAAATGTTAACCAGATATGATTCTGAGAATCCGGATGGCAAAAAAACCTGTATCCAACGCGTCCATGTCACCGGCGGAACAAATGGTATTCTGATTAAAAGTCTGTTTAAATACAGACCTTTCACACCATCATTCTTTGGACGTGCGGAAGATCAGGCCTACATCATGTCAGTCTTAGATAGAGATGAGAAAAATCTGGTGTACGTTCATAAAGACGGTCTGATCATGAGACACGACAAGGAAGCGTTTGCCCAGGAAGCGATGAAAGCAGCTCATATCGGTAAACTGGTGGGTGACTATACCCGTATTTTGCTCTTTTCAGCTTATTCAGATCTTCTTGCTGAGGATAATTCCCGCATTAAAAAAAGGCTCGATCCATTTACCGGATGTTTCATTTCCAAAATACCGGTCACGATCGTTTACCTGCGATTTGTCTTGAGGGTAATGTTGTTTTTTCATGAGGGGAATGGTGACGATGGTGTGGCATTTATAAAAAATGGTGCAAGGAGAATCAGTCAAACATTAAAATTTATTTCCTCTGATTTTAAAGAGACTTACCGGAAAGAAAAAGCGGGGTGGGAACTGTATTACATTATTCTGAATGCCTGCCAATCAGCCCAGGAAAATGGGGATGAATTTATTACCGCTTTGATAAATCGGGCACGAAAACTGTCCAAAGAGAGTCATCTAAATATTTAAGGTAACTTGCCGAATCTCAATGATAATTTACACAGACAACCCTTCCTATTCGCAACATATTCTAACTTCAACTGTTCCATTGATTCAGGTTAACCGGGGATCTACCGCGGAAAATATAGATCAGATTTCGCGACAGCTATTTCCGGAAAAAAACATATTTGTTGGTTCTTCAGGGATAAATCAGCTCTTTAAATACCTTTTTATTTCAGAGTATGTCCCGTTTTCCCAATATGACCTGTTACTCCAATTTGCTAAATTGGGTGATAAGTTTCAGGAAGATATTCTATGTTTTGCCGGCTCAGGAAAAAATTTCCATGGATTTCGTCAGAGAAAATGGACCAGTGTACCGGGAAATATACATTTAAGTGTTTTATTACACCCCGGAAAGCATATTGAGCATGCAGAAATTGCATTTTTAATTCTTGCTGCAAATGCTGTAACGCAGACCATTAATAATTTGGAGAGGTTGCGGCGAAAGGCGATGATCCGCTGGGTAAATGATATTATTATTGATAATTTCAAGGTGGGAGGTGTTCTGGCTCAGACACAAATCCAGGGAACGATCATTGACAAAGTGGTATTAGGAATCGGATTAAATGTGGATAAAAGTCCGGAGATTGAAAATGATCAATTCTTAGAGGGAGCCACGCATATAAATCAAATCGCTCAAGGAAAAATCTATCCCTTAAAACAGGTATTATGGTCCCTGATCTCCAATTTAGAACAAAATTATAGAGCTATCCTGGAAAACAACTATCGTGATCTCCTCAACTATTATATTGATCATTCTATAGTTGTTGGGAAACATGTTGAAGTATATTCTGATCCAAGAGAGGGCGAAGCACATAAAATTGCAGAAGGCGTTGTTTCAGGTATAACAGAAAACCTTGAACTGATCCTGACCGGCCAGCAAGATTTAATCCGAAAAGGAAGGATAAAATTATTAAATTCTTCTTGATTGTTTAGTGATAAACTGATACTTTAACAACAGATATTATTGCTTTTATAAACCACAAAAAGAAATTATTTACGAAGCTCATAGGGTATTCGACAGGGTTCTATGGAGTCGTACGGATTAATATCCATCTGCATATCCGCGCTTATTGCCGTTTTCCTCATTCTATTCCTTCTTGCAATCATCATGCGTCTGATAACAGTTATTTTTCCCGAAGAAGATATTAAAGATGATTCGGCTGTTATTGCTGCGCTTGCAACTATTGTCAATAAATATTACCCCGACACAAAAATAACTAAAATAGAGGAAACAAAATGATATTTTCAAAAACCTCTAAGAAAATTCGGGTCATGATTACACCTTTTCGTGATGGGCTGCAAAGTTCATTTGGTGGAAAGGTTCGTCTCAGTGATTATTTACCAGCGATGAAACTGGCAGCTGAAGTAGGTATAAAACATATGGAGTTTGGAGGAGGGGCACGCTATCAGGCCCCCTATTTTTACCTGGGTGAGAATCCATTCGAAACAATGCAAGCCATGCGTGATGCGGTCGGTCCGGATGTGGAATTGCAGATCCTTACCCGATCCGTCTCAGGTGTAACCCTGACAACACAGTCCCTGGAAGGGCTCTCCTTGCAGGCAAAACTGATGCAGACACATGGCACTACCTGGGATCGGAATTTTGATTATATGAATGATGTCGGGAATCTGGTTAAAACCGGAAAACCGATCGTCGATGCCGGTATGCATCATCAGGCATGTATTGCTCTCATGGGATTACCCTTCAAATCTGAAAAGGTGCATACGCCTGAATTCTATATTGACATTGGTCATCGCTTGTTAGATAGTGATGTACATATCGATAGTTTGTGTCTCAAAGATGCCAGTGGGACAACCGATCCCAAAACGATATATGATACAGTAAAAGGACTGAAAAAAATAATGCCTGAGGATATGGTTCTCTGGCAACACACACACGATACAGCCAGTACCGCTGTCTCCTGCTATATGGCAGGGATAGAAGCAGGTGTGGATGGAGTGGATCTTTCGATTCGCCCGATGGCCAGCGGCACTGTGCAACCGGATGTGAGATCTCTTGCTCACGGTCTGAAAGGTACAGGTTTTGATCTTGATCTTGATGTCACGAAAATCCGTGAAATTGAAGATTTATTAAATGAGGGGCTCAAAGAGTATAATTTTAATCCAACCACAACAACCGCTGATGCACGGGTTCTTGGTTTTCCAATGCCGGGTGGTGCCATCGGACCAAATGTACACATGATGGTAAAAGCGGGAATCCTGGATAAATATAGTGACGTACTGGCGGAGTTCCCGGTTGTTGTAGAGGCCGGCGGAGCATGGACAAGTGTCACACCAGGCAGCCAGCAATACTGGTTACAGGCTTTTAATAATGTCATGTATGGACGCTGGGAAAAAATTGATGCCGGTTACGGAAGGGCTGTATTAGGATATTTTGGTAAAACACCTCTTCCACCGGATCCTGAAGTTATAAAAATTGCTTCAGAACAACTTAAATTATCTGTTTTTGAAGGTGATCCGCTTGAAGCAGCGCCAAAAAATATTGAGCCGGCCACAGAGGCCCTTAAGGAACGTGATCTTCCTGTTAATGATGTGAATACTTTTCTGGTTTTGGCGGCAATGGTTCCGGGCAAAAAAATGGAATTGAATGAGGGTATCCGTCTACTTACCGGAAAAGGTAAGATCGATATTCCGCTCAAGAAAAAAGAAGAGGAAAAACCGGTGGCTGAAACCAAACCGTCCGTATCCGTAGCCACGGGTCCTTCCATTAGTGGCCCTGTTAAGACAAAATGCATCGTTGAAGAAAATGGAAAGAGTCGAATATTCTACGTCACCCTTGAGCCGGTAAGCGTCGGGACAGAATCAGTTGAACAAAAACCTTCGGAAAAGCCACTTCCAGGTGATGGTGAAACAGTATATTCTACTTTTGCCGGTACGGTAGATATTGTTGACATTCTCGTTAAAGTGGGGAGTGAGGTTAGCAAGGGGCAGGTGGTTGCACAGGTTGAGGCAATGAAAGCAAAACATGATATCAAAGCACAAAAAAATGGAACTGTCTCAGCTATTCTGGTGGAAATAGGAGATGAAATTGATTCCTCAAAACCGATTTTAACGATTGCATAAAACACACTATTTATGGATTCATTTTTAGATTTATTTAACCAGTCAGGATTCGCTCATCTCGGTTGGGGAAACTGGGTTATGTTTCTGGTTGCCGGTGTTCTGGTATTTCTGGCAATAACCAGGGAATATGAGCCTTTGTTACTGATACCAATTTCCTTTGGTATCGTTCTGGCAAATTTTCCTCTTGCTGATCTTGGATCCTATGGAGAGGGAATTATTGCCTTAATTTACGAGAGTGGCATCAAGACAGAATTATTGCCACCACTAATATTTCTTGGTGTCGGTGTGTTAACTGATTTCAGGCCCTTACTTGCCCGTCCAATGACATTTCTGCTTGGAGCGGCTGCCCAAATAGGTATTTTTGTGGCAGCAATTGGCGCTGTTTATCTGTTTGGTTTTACTTTTAAAGAAGCGGCAGCGATTGGAATCATAGGCGGCGCCGACGGCCCAACTTCAATATTTCTTTCCAGTAAACTGGCGCCTCATCTCCTTGGCCCTGTGGCGTTAGCTGCATACAGCTATATGTCCCTGGTTCCGATTATACAACCACCGATCCTGCGGATGCTTACTACAAAAAATGAACGGGAAATCGATATGCCCCAGGCCAAACCAGTCTCAAAGACGGCAGTGATTCTATTTCCGATTTCTGCCGGTGTATTTGCTTCCCTGGCCATTCCTTCCAGTGCACCGCTTATCGGAATGTTGATGTTTGGCAATCTGATCAGAGAAAGCGGTGTGACTGACCGATTACGGAAAACAGCCGGCGGTGCACTCATTGATATTGTGACAATATTTCTTGGTATTGCTGTCGGGGCAACCATGGCAGCGGAAAATTTCCTGCGGTTTGAAACGCTGAGTATTCTGGCTCTGGGTGCCGTTGCTTTTGCATTCAGTACGGCAGGGGGTATTCTTTTCGCAAAAATTTTAAATCTGTTTCTGAAAAAAGATAATAAAATAAATCCCTGTATCGGAGCTGCCGGTGTTTCTGCCGTTCCCATGGCAGCCCGGGTGGTTCAAAAATTTGTCTCAGATCAAACAGATGGTAGAGTAAATCCCCTGATGCCGGCAATGGGGCCAAATGTCGCCGGTGTGATTGGATCTGCCGTCGCCGCTGGTGTATTTTTAACCCTCCTGTCTTAATCTTGCCAATCGTCTCTAAATAGACCACGGATGACACGGATTAGACGGATTTACACGGATTAATTAATCTAGTTTAAGTAACATATAATCAACGATTTAATTCCCCCTTAGCAAAGAGCCTGTCCCGCAACTGCGGGAGGGTTAGTCCCGAGTCCTCGGGATTAGTTCCCTTTTTTAAGGGGAAACTTTACTGTGGCTTTTTGATAAATCTATAATTCATGAATAGATCAGGTTAAATAAATAAAAAATAATCCGCGAAAATCCGTGTCATCCGTATCATCCGTGGTCTATTGCGATCTATCCGAAAAAAAATCTATATCATATCATCCAATTTTTTATATTACCACAAAAAATCGAGGAAATTGAAGATGTATACAAAATTCTTTGTCATTTTTCTTTTATCATTTGTCTTGCTTCTATGTGCCGGTGAAAATGATCGTTTTACTGATATGTCACCACAGGAAATCGATGCATTGATCAGGGAGACGTCAGCAAAACCGCAGACAGTCACTGAGAAAATGAATTATTATTCACAATATTTTCTCGGCACTCCCTATGCTTTTACCTGTGTTGGAGATGGGGAGTATGCCCTATATGAACCCTATCCGCTTGTAAACTTTGATTCTACCAATTGTATGGCATATTGTGAACATGTTCTGGCGCTGTCAATTTCTGATAGCTGGGATAATTTTTTTAACAACCTGCAGCAGATCAGGTATAAAGATGGAATGATTGGAATGCGAACCCGGAATCATTATACGATGGGGGACTGGTTGCCAGAAAATAACTGGCTTTTAGAGGATGTATCCAGAAAGGTGGGTGGTTCCCATACAAAGACCGTTACCAGAACTATTTCCCATACAAAATTTTTTCAGGGGAAAGGAATAACCGATCTACGCCATGTCAAACCGGATTATGAGATGACGATTGACTATATCCCTAAGGAGGCAATTCTGGACGTAAAAGGTAATTTGCAGAACGGTGATATCGGTGCTCTGATATTTGCCAATAAAACGGATATATTTTCTGCTCACATGTGGATGGTGATGGAGGTAAATGGTCAGATCATCATTCGCGAATCGACAACACGGGGTATGACTACATTTGACACACCCTATGACGCCTGGGCAGAGAGAGTGCAAGAATCACAACGGTATATCGGTATTTCTTTAATGAGAGTGCGGGAAGATGTCAATCATCCCGGAGAAACTATAATGCCCTGGGAAATCTCTGATCTGAAAAAATAGTCCATAGGTAAGAATCTCTCGGCACTCGGCTCTCGGTACTCGCTTCTCACAGTTCGATACTGAAAATGCGATTAGAGATTTTTTTAGAAAGAGATAATATCTACATTGTTCGGCCGTCAAATCATTGAGAACATTGAGTTCAAATTAAGTTGAAGAAATGGAATTTGAATTTTAAACTGTAAATAGGAAATAAAATATTGGATCATTATTGACACCTTGATTTATCAAGGTGGAAAAGGTAAAGTCTATAATTTAAGAAGCCGTTTAAACGGCTTTAATATATATGTTGTTTTTCATCCACCTTGCTAAAGCAAGGTGACAATATTTAAACTCAGTGTCCTTAGTGGTTAAGAAAAAATGAATAAAAATGCAATATTATGCAAAAATATTTGCAATAGGGTTTTAGTTTTGTATATTTGTATGAAACGAACATAGAAATAAGCGAAATATCATGCATCAGTTAACTCACATAATTACAACTCATATTTTACCTTCCCCAAGGCGCCCATTGCCGGGCGTATTATATCCACGACGACGATCGTAGTGTTACATCCGGTTGTCAACTTATATATTTATAAATACATATAATTTTTAAAATTAGTTCTAATTAAAGGATTTTTACATTTAAACCGGAGGCAATACATGCCAAATGTAGCTGTTAGTGATAAAAAAATAGAGATCGTCGATGCCTGTAAAGAGCACATGATCTATGCAGAGACCATATGTCACCTGATCGAAGAAGCGGCAGAAGTGCGCGAAACTGGTATTGCTAAGAGAAAACCCTCATATATTAAGAAAAAGATGAAGGACGACAAGGCGGTGATAGCGCTAACCGGAGATTGTCTGGTGGCCGGATTTTGTTATATCGAGTCATGGGGTGCCGGTAAAAATTTTGTCGCTAACTCCGGACTTATTGTTGCCCCAACCTTCCGTGGGCTTGGTCTGGCCAAGAAAATAAAGGAAAAGATATTTTTGTTATCGAGGAAAAAATTTCCTAAAGCAAAAATGTTTGGAATCACTACCAGCCCGGCGGTAATGAAAATAAATTACAGTCTGGGGTATCGTCCGGTAAGTTTTGATCACCTGACCGATGATGAATCATTCTGGAAAGGATGTCAGAGTTGTACAAATTACGATATCCTGCAACGGACAAACAGAAAACATTGTTTGTGTACAGCCATGCTGTATGATCCTGATGAAATAATTGAAATAAAAACAAGGGATAAAATTGAATATGAAAAAGAAAGTACTGTTAGCATTTAGTGGGGGATTGGATACTTCCTACTGTGCCCGTTATTTGTCCACTGTTAAAAATCTTGAAGTACATAGTATAATTATAGACAGTGGTGGTTTCTCGGGTGAGGAACTTTCTGATATTAAAAAAAGAGCACAGGGTCTTGGGGTAACCAAACATTATAGTATCGATGTCACCAGGGATTATTATAAAAACTGTATCCGTTTTCTGATTTATGGAAATGTCCTGCGGAATAACACTTATCCCCTTTCAGTTAGTGCTGAGAGAATCTTTCAGGCGAAAGCGGTTGCCCGGCAGGCAAAGAAAATCGGTGCCGATTATGTTGCCCATGGCAGCACTGGCGCGGGAAATGATCAGATTCGCTTCGATATGATATTTAATATTCTTATTCCTCAGATAGAAGTTTTAACCCCTATTCGTGACCAGCAACTTTCCCGGGAAGAAGAAATAAATTTTTTGCGTGAACAGGGTATCCAAATGGATTGGGAGAAAATGCAGTACTCGATCAATAAAGGATTATGGGGGACATCTGTTGGCGGTAAAGAGACACTTACTTCAGATACTCCCTTACCTGATGATGCTTATCCTACACCTGTTTCAAAAATTGAACCAGCTGAATTGGAAATAGAATTCCAGGCCGGGCAGGTTAGTGGTATTAATGGAAAAAAGTTTGAAGATCCTGTCGAGGCAATCAAGTCACTAAATGAACTGGCCGCACCATATGGTATTGGACGTGATATCCATGTTGGGGATACAATTATTGGAATCAAAGGGCGAGTTGGCTTTGAGGCGGCGGCAGCAATCCTGCTGATTAAAGCCCACCATGCTCTGGAAAAACATACATTGACCAAATGGCAGATTTACTGGAAAGATCAAATATCTGTATGGTATGGCATGCATCTGCATGAAGGGCAGTATCTGGATCCGGTGATGCGCAATATCGAAAATTTTTTGGAAAACACCCAGATAACTGTAAATGGTACCGTATTTTTAAAATTATTTGAACGGCGATTTGAAATTCAGGGCATCAACAGTTCAAACGATTTAATGTCAGATAAATTTGGTGCTTATGGTGAGATGAATCTCGCCTGGGATGGTAATGACGCCCGGGGATTCGCAAAGATAGCGGCTAACCAGTCATGGATATATCGGACCATTAATCAGGAATAAGAAAAATGATCAGGACAACAATAATTGGAGGGGCCGGATACACCGGTGGTGAATTAATTAGGATTCTTTTAAATCACCCTGACTGCGAAATAAAATCAGTACATAGCCGCAGTCAGGCCGGTAGATTCGTGTATGATGTCCATACTGATCTGATCGATGAAACGAGTTTAGTGTTTTCTGACAAGTATGAGTTGGATGTGGATATTTTGTTTCTATGTATGGGACACGGAGAATCAAAAACTTTTCTCCAAAAACAGAAGATACCAGAACAGGTCCGGATAATTGATCTGAGTCAGGATTTTAGATATGCCGACACCTCTGATCAATCTTTTGTTTATGGTCTGCCAGAGTTTAATCGTTTACAGATTATGAATGCAAAGAATGTGGCAAATCCGGGCTGCTTTGCTACAGCCATTCAACTTGCCCTGCTTCCTCTGGCTAAAGAAGGCCTTCTACAAGAAGAGATCCATGTCAGTGGTATAACCGGCTCAACCGGGGCCGGTCAGACGTTAACTGCAACATCTCATTTTTCCTGGCGCAACTCTAATGTTTCATTATATAAACCGTTTGTTCACCAACATCTGTCAGAAATTAATCAAACCCTGGCTCATATTCAGAACAAACCACTACCGGCAATTTGTTTCTTACCTTTTCGGGGAAATTTTACCAGAGGGATATTAACCTCGGTTTATACAAAAATCGATGATAAACCGGAAGCAATCAAAGATATGTTTAGTGAATATTATGAACCTCATCCGTTTGTTGGAATAAGCGAAAGTAATCCGGATATAAAACAAGTTGTTAATACCAATAAGGCAATACTCTATATACAAAAACAGAATGATCTGTTGCTTATTGTCAGTGTCATTGACAATCTGACCAAAGGTGCCTCTGGTCAGGCGGTGCAGAATATGAATTTAATGTTTGGCTTTGATGAAACGAGTGGTTTAAAGATTAAATCCGTTGGTTATTAAAAGAAAATTAACCACGGAGGTACACGGAAAGACACGGAACTTCACAGAATTTTAATAATTTTTTTTGAGAATAATTTCTAATCTTAAGAATAGAGATTTAAATCGTATAGAAACAATAAATTACTTCCGTGTTATTCCGTGTACTTCCGTGGTAAATTGTTCTAAATTTTTCAAGTAATTACTCTTTACAAAGAGATTTTAAATAATAACATGGATGATATAACCATTATTAAATTAGGCGGTCAGGTGATCGATGATGAGGATAAAATGAACAAAGCTCTTGCCGGATTCTCTGCTCTGAACCGTCCAAAAATTCTTGTCCATGGTGGAGGCAAAACAGCCAACACATTATTAAATCAGCTTGGCCTTGAGCAACAATTGATAAACGGTCGCCGTATAACTAACCTTGAATCTCTGCGGGTTGTTCAAATGGTATATGCCGGTTTAGTCAATAAAAATATTGTCGCTAAACTACAAAGTATGCATTGTCCTTCGGTTGGGCTAAGCGGCGCCGATGCAAACTGTATACTGGCAGAAAAACGCCCGGTCCGCGATATTGATTACGGTTATGTGGGAGATATTATACAGGTGGATTCATCCGTTCTGATAAAATTTATAGAGCACGGACTGACACCGGTCATATGTGCCCTGACCCATGATGGACAGGGCCAGATTCTCAATACCAATGCCGATACTATCGCTACGGAAGTGGGAATATCCTTTGCGAAAAATTATAAAGTTACTCTGATATATTGTTTTGAGCAAAGTGGGGTATTGACGGACACAGAAGATAAAAGTTCTGTCATTAGCGATTTACACCCGGGTTATTTTCAACAACTAAAAGCTGCTGGGAAAATTAATGAAGGAATGATTCCAAAACTAGACAATGCCTTTCGGGCTCTTGGTCATGGAGTGAACAAAGTCTATATTACACATTATCAATCGTTAGATGATTTGTCGGATCTCGAAACCTTAACAGCAACCAGAATTACCCTGTTTGAGAAAAATGAAAAGTAAATTAACAGAACAATCAATAGATTTGTTAAAAGAATTGATTTCCATATCTTCTTTTAGCGGTGAAGAAGATAAAACGGCTGATTTGATCCAAAAATTCCTTGAGAATAATGAAATTGTAACAAAGCGGAAATATCATAATATTTATACATTTTCTTCTCAGTTTGATTCTGATAAACCAACACTTCTTTTAAATTCTCATCACGATACGGTCAGACCGACGGGAGGTTGGAGTTCCGATCCGTTTCAACCCGTAATTGAAGGTGACAAATTGATCGGGCTTGGTAGTAATGATGCCGGCGCTTCTTTGGTCTCTCTGATGGCGGTTTTTCAGTATTTTTGTAATAGTGGAAATCTAAGTCATAATCTTATTCTGGCTCTGACTGCGGAGGAGGAAAATTCTGGTGAGAAGGGAATCAGGGCTATTCTCTCAGATTTAGGAAAAATTGATCTGGCAATCGTCGGAGAACCTACCGGAATGCAAATGGCCATCGCAGAAAAAGGTCTTATGGTACTAAGGTGTCGGGCGACTGGCCGATCAGGCCATGCTGCGCGCGATACGGGAGAAAATGCCATCCACAAGGCAATGGATGATATTAACTGGATCAGAAATTATAAATTTTCACAGGTTTCCCCACTACTGGGCCCGGTAAAAATGACGGTTACAATGATAAAAGCAGGATCCCAACACAACGTGATTCCTGATCAATGTGAATTTACGGTTGATATACGCCCGACAGACACCTGCAATAATGAAATGATATTAGAGGTTCTAAAACAAAACGTAACTTCAGATTTTGCTGATCCTTCGCTCAATCTTCAACCGTCATGCATCCCATTGGATCACCACCTGGTGAAAATAGCCAAATCATCAGGGATGGAAACCTTTGGTTCGCCTACACTATCGGATCAGACATACATAACTGCTCCGTCAGTTAAAATGGGACCGGGTCGCTCTGAACGGTCACATACAGCAGATGAATTTGTCTATCTATCTGAGATCGAAGAGGGTATTGAAAAATATATTGAATTGCTGGAACAGTTTTTAAAAACCTGAGGAGGTATAGTTGTCATTCCCCCGAGTACTCGGGAGAAACCAAAGGCATAAATGAGCGGGACGACTGTCATTCCCCCGAGTACTCGGGGGAATCCATAGAAAGAGTAAGTTTGACGACTATTATTCATAGATTCCAACTCTCGAAGAGATGACATTACACGATAGAAATCTGGCATAATTTATTTAAAGGATTCACAGAAAAATATAAAGTAAAGAAATTGGTTTATTTTGAAACACATGATCGCATTGATATAGCTATTTTAAGGGAAAAAAGAATAAAAAAATGGAATAGATCTTGGAAAATAGAATTAATTGAAAGTATGAATCCGGATTGGAAAGATTTATATGATGAAATTCCAAATTTTTGATTGAATCATCATTTTATAGATTCCTCCCGCAGGTGCGGGACGGGAATGACAATTTGTGAGAAAGGCATAGTAATATTGTTTAATATTGTGTATTCTGCAATGGCCTGTTTAAGAGAAGGGGGTGGGGATGAGTTTGTATTCTGATTAAATAGTATTTAATCGAAAATTTATTATTGTTTCAATAAAAATGGATTTCAAGTGAAAAAACAAGAGAGTAGAAAACTTTGGTCAAGTAAAATTGCTCCGGATAAAATGATTGAACAATTCACTATAGGCAATGATCAGGAAATTGATATGCATCTGGCGGAATTCGATGTATTGGGATCGATTGCCCATGTTATGATGCTT
>JAGLYF010000186.1 GCA_023132435.1 Calditrichia bacterium
TTGATTAAAATTTACCAGGAGATCAAATCCGGTAGTTTCAGGATCGATGAGGGTGTTGAAGATATCCACTCACAAATCGAGCTAGTACTTACCGCGAAAATCGGTGATACGGGAAAAAAACTACATACCGGACGTTCGAGAAATGATCAGGTTCTACTCGATCTGCGAATGTTCTCCCGCGCTCAGATTGAAAAAATAGTTAAAACCACCCAGGTGCTTTTCAAGACACTGCTCACCCTGAGTGACCGTTATGCAACGATTGGTATGCCCGGATATACACACACCCAGGCCGCCATGCCTTCATCATTTGGCCTCTGGTTTGCTGCATTCGCTGAAAGTCTGGTTGACGACATGATACAATTGCGGGGGGCTTATGATATTATCAATAAGAATCCTCTGGGTTCAGCAGCAGGTTACGGATCTTCATTTCCATTGAATCGTACAGTTACCACAGAATTGCTTGGTTTTGAAAACCTGAATTATAATTCGATCTATGCGCAAATGGGCAGAGGAAGAAGTGAAAGGATCGTGAGTCAGGCTATTGCATCTCTCGCCGAAACTATCGGCAGAATGGCAAATGATATCATTTTATTTGTATCACAAAGTTATAATTTTATTTCTTTCCCCGAAAACCTGACTTCCGGGTCAAGCATTATGCCCCATAAAAAAAATCCGGATGTGTTTGAACTTATACGGGCAAAATGTAACCAGATTAAAAACCTGCCAAATGAAATAATGATTACGATGTCTAATCTGATAACAGGATATCACCGGGACTTCCAGATAATTAAGAATAATTATCTATCCGCTCTACTTACTATCAGGGAATGTATACACATTTTTGATTTTTGCCTGCAAAAAATTCAGATACGAAAGGATATTTTGGAAGAGGATAAATATCTGTACCTGTTCACCGTCGAGGCGGTTAATAGTTATGTAAAGGAAGGTATTCCGTTCAGAGATGCCTATAATAAGGTTGCTGAGGAAATTAAATCCGGGAAATTCAGGAAACCGGAGAATCTCACCCATACACATGAAGGAAGTAAGGACAACCTGTATAATCAGGAAATAAAATTAATGATGGATAAAATTGTAGGTGAATTTAATTTTGAAAAAGTTGAAAAAGCGTTGAAAGACCTGAGGACAATATAAGGAAAAAGATGACCTTAAAAAAACAGGGGCTTTACGATCCGGATTATGAACATGATGCCTGTGGTGTAGGCTTTGTTGTTAATATTTACGGCAAAAAGGATCATAAAATTATTGACCAGGGTATTAAGATACTGTGTAATCTGGAGCATCGTGGTGCGGTTGGAGGGGATCTGAAAACCGGTGACGGAGCAGGAATGCTGCTGCAAATCCCCGATCAATTTTTTCGAAAAGTCCTGGATTTCGATCTTCCTGAGCTCGGACAATATGGTGTGGGTTTTCTTTTCCTTCCACAAGATGAAGAAAAGTTCCAACGGGCGCAGTCGATAGTCACAGACACAGTTGAGCGTGAAGGAGGTATTCTGCTGGGCTGGCGTGACGTTCCTGTAAATCCTGATTGTCTTGGAGAAGTGGCTCGTCAGTCAATCCCCAGAATTATGCAGGTATTTGTTACATTTGAAGATATTGAAGATTCCCAATTTGACCGCAAACTTTACATATTGAGAAAATGTCTGGAAAGAGAGGCTGAAAAATCAGGTTGGGATACGGACATTTTTTATATACCATCGTTTTCGAGGAGAACCATAGTTTATAAGGGAATGTTTGTCGCTGCTCAATTTGCTGTTTTTTATCCGGATTTGAATGATAAAAATCTTAAAAGTGCGATTGCCCTTGTCCATCAGAGATATAGCACAAATACCTTTCCTTCCTGGGCGCTGGCGCAACCATTTCGTTTCGTCGCACATAATGGCGAAATTAATACTCTGCGGGGAAATGTCAATAAAATGAAGGCGCTGGATTATACATTGTCATCATCTCTTTTTGGAAGTGAGATTGAAAAAATTTTTCCGATCATTAATCCAAAAGCCAGTGATTCGGCTATTTTTGATAACGTCTTTGAATTACTGACCATGGCTGGAAGGAGTATGGAACATTCCATGATGATGATGGTTCCTGAAGCCTTCGGTTTTCAATATCATATCAGCCAGGATAAACGCGCGTTTTATGAATACCATATGTCGATTATGGATCCATGGGATGGACCGGCAGCGCTGGTTTTTAGTGATGGTGTTAAAATTGGCGCATATCTTGATCGTAACGGTCTCAGACCAGGAAGATATTTAATCACAAAAAGTGGTAAAGTAGTGATGGCCTCGGAAACAGGGGTATTAGATATTGATCCGGCAGATGTCAGAGAGAAAGGTAAACTGGCTCCCGGTAAAATGTTTTTGGTTGATACAGAGAGGCACCGGATCATCAGGGATAATGAGGTAAAGTCTGCTGTTTCGCGCTGGAAACCTTATCGTCGCTGGCTTGAAGAAAATAAAATTGAATTAAAAGGACTGTTTCAGGTTCCTGGCCAAATAAAAAAAGAGAAAAACACTTTAATTGTTCAGCAAAGCGCTTTTGGCTATACTCTGGAAGATTTTAAAACAATAATCGTACCGATGGTTACAAACTCGCAGGAACCTGTGGGTTCAATGGGTAACGATACAGCATTAGCTGTACTATCGCGGAAACCACAACTTTTATATAATTATTTTAAACAGACATTTGCACAGGTGACAAATCCACCTATTGATCCTTACCGGGAAAATTTAGTGATGTCCTTGTCCAGTTTTGTTGGCCGGTCGAAAAATCTGCTGGAAGAAACACCAGAGCATTGCCGTCAGCTAAAATTATCACAACCAACTTTAACAAATGAAGATATAGACCGACTTAAATCTTCAGAAATAGAGGGATTCAGGGTTTGTAGTATCCCAATGCTATTCAAGCCCGAAGAAGGGGCTCTGGAAAAGGGATTGACTAAACTTTGTCTGGAAGCAGAAAAAAAAGTTGATGAAGGTTTTGCGATGATCATCCTGAGTGACCGGGATGTCTCTGTGGAAAAAGCGGCAATTCCAGCTTTGTTGGCTGTTTCGAGAGTGCACCAACATTTATTGCGGCGTAATAAAAGAGGATTGACAGCACTGATAGTAGAAACCGGCGAAACCCGTGAGGTACATCATTTTGCTATTTTATTATCTTACGGTGCCAGTGGAATTAATCCTTATCTGGTTTTCGAATCTTTGCCCGATCTTCAGGATCGGGGATATATTTCCAGAAGTCTGGCTTTACCTACAGCAATTATGAACTATATGACTGCTGTCAATAAGGGACTATTAAAAGTCATGTCTAAGATGGGGATCTCCACCTTGCGTGGGTATCGACATGCGCAGACATTTGAGGCGTTAGGACTGGATGAGAAATTTGTGGAAACTTTTTTTCCGGGTACTGTCTCCTGTATCGGTGGTATTGGATTATCAACATTTGAAAAGGAAACGATCAACCGCCATTTTCAGGCTTTTAATTTAACAGAAAATGGTAAAAATGTTGCTGGATCAGGTGGGAATTATGCCTATCGTCAGGAGGGAGAGCAGCATTTGTTCTCTCCGGAAGCGATTGTAAAATTGCAGGAAGCGGTCAGGGATGGTGGAGATTATCAAAAATTTAAGTCGTATTCGCTTGAAGTGGATAATCTGAGTAAAAATTTATGTACGCTGCGTGGATTGTTCACATTTAAAAAGGAACAATCAATCTCAATCGATGAGGTGGAACCGGCGGATAATATTGTAAAAAGATTTGTAACATCAGCCATGTCTCTGGGATCGATCAGTGAAGAAGCACATCAATCACTGGCCATTGCCATGAATCGTATAGGGGCAAAAAGTAATTCAGGTGAAGGCGGAGAGAATGAAAAACGCTACGAACCCCTTTCAAACGGCGATTCAGCCAAGAGTAAGGTAAAACAGGTTGCCTCTGCTCGTTTTGGGGTAACCAGTAATTATCTTGTCAATGCAGAAGAAATTCAAATTAAAATGGCACAGGGCGCCAAACCGGGTGAGGGAGGACAATTACCAGGATTTAAGGTTAATGATATGATCGCCGAAGTAAGGCATTCTACTCCCGGTGTCATGCTCATCTCACCACCACCGCACCATGATATTTATTCGATTGAAGACCTCTCGCAGTTGATTTTTGATCTTAAATCCGCCAATCCTGATGCGCGTGTTTCGGTTAAACTGGTCTCGGAAGCAGGTGTTGGCACTATAGCGGCCGGAGTCGCTAAAGGCAAAGCAGATATGGTTCTTATCAGTGGGGGAGATGGGGGAACGGGTGCATCACCTCTTTCCTCGATTAAGCATACAGGCAGTAGTTGGGAAATTGGCCTTGCGGAGACACAGCAGGTTTTGGTGATGAATAATCTGCGTGGTCGTATTCGTTTACAGGTAGACGGACAATTAAAAACCGGGCGTGATGTTGTTGTTGGTGCATTACTTGGTGCAGAAGAGTTTGGTTTTGGCAGTACTGCCTTGGTTACTCTTGGATGTATTATGATGAGAAAATGTCATCTTAATTCCTGTCCGGTAGGTATTGCTACTCAGGATAGCGAATTGCGTAAACGATTTAAAGGAAAACCTGAACAGGTCATAAATTTCATGTATTATATCGCCGGGGAAGTGCGTGAATATATGGCTGAATTAGGATTTCGAACATTTGATGAAATGGTCGGTCGTGTTGATAGGTTGGACATTGATAAGGCGATTACACATTATAAAGCAAAAGGATTGAATTTTTCAGGGATATTATTTCAAACACCTGTAAAAAAAGGTGTTGCAACACACTGTGTTACCGGTCAGGATCATGATCTTTCCACGTCATTAGATAATAAAATCATCCCAAAATGTTCAGAAGCTCTCGATCATAAAAAACCGGTGAATATCAGGATGAAAATCCATAACTACAACCGAGCGACCGGCGCAACACTTAGTTCGCTAGTATCAAAACGGTATCAGTCAATAGGATTACCGGAAGATACGATTTCGGTATCGTTTTCAGGCTCGGCAGGTCAAAGTTTCGGGGCTTTTCTTGCTCCCGGTATCACATTCAAATTGGAAGGGGATGCGAATGATTACCTGGGTAAAGGGCTTTCAGGTGGAAAAATTATCGTCTCTCCGCCTAGGACATCGACTTTCAGGCCGGAAAAAAATATTATCTCCGGAAATGTTAACCTGTTTGGGGCGACAAGTGGTGAAGTATATTTCCATGGGAGAGTGGGTGAACGTTTTTGTGTACGTAACAGTGGGGCTCTGGCCGTTGTTGAAGGAGTCGGAGATCATGGTTGTGAATATATGACCGGAGGACGGGTTATTGTTCTGGGTAAAACCGGTGTCAATTTTGCCGCGGGAATGAGTGGTGGTATCGCTTATGTTTTGGATGAAAATCAATTATTTGATACCCGTTGTAATTTAGAAATGGTTGATATTGAACCCGTTTCCATAAAGGATGATATAGAATTTCTGAACAAGTATCTTAACAAACATGTAAGGTATACAAACAGCAAATATGCGCGGGAATTACTGAACAATTGGGAGGAAATTTTACCTTATTTTGTTAAAGTTATGCCTGTTGACTATCGCCGTGCTCTGGAAAGGATCGAGGAAAGAAAGTATAAAGATGTTGGTATTGTCGGCATGACGGAAGAGGTGTATACGTAATGGGTAAAACAACCGGGTTTATAGAGTTTAGGAGAGAAACTTACACGACACAGTCTGTTGATGAACGATTAAAACATTATAAGAAGTTTACGGAACCTCTTACTGAAACCTCATTGGCAAAACAGGGTGCCCGATGTATGGATTGTGGTACACCCTTTTGTCATTCCTCCTATGGTTGTCCGGTTATGAATCTGATACCGGAATGGAATGATATGGTGTATCGGGATCAATGGCGGGAAGCGTATGAGCGTCTGGAGATGACAAATAATTTTCCGGAATTTACAGGACAATTGTGTCCGGCACCATGCGAAACAGCTTGTACTTTATCAATTAATGATAGCCCGGTAACAATAAAACAAATTGAGTTGGCGATCATTGAAAAAGCGTTTGATGAAAATTGGGTCATTCCTAAAGTTCCGAAAATACGAACAGGGAAAAGTATCGCCATTGTTGGTTCCGGTCCGGCCGGATTGGCAGCGGCACAACAACTTCGACGGGCGGGACATCAAGTCACGGTATATGAAAAATCTCCCAAAATTGGTGGTCTTCTGAGATATGGGATCCCGGACTTTAAGCTGGAAAAAAAATATATCGATCGGCGTCTCGACCAGATGATTGCTGAGGGTGTTGATTTTAATACTGATGTTGAAATTGGAAAAGACATTTCTGCCCGATATTTGCAGAAAACTTATGATGTGGTTTTAATAACAACCGGTGCGGGAAGTCCAAGAGATCTATCTGTGCCCGGGAGAGATGCTAAGGGTATTTATTTTGCCATGGACTATCTGACCAAATCAAATATGTTTGTGGATGGTCTTGTGGCTGAGAAAGATATCATTACTGCCCGGGATAAAATTGTACTGGTTATCGGAGGAGGAGACACGGGCTCTGATTGTGTGGGAACAGCCAACCGACAGGGTGCAAAAGAAATTCATCAATTTGAAATTCTACTCCAACCACCGGATTGGGAGAATTCCTGGAATCCTAACTGGCCCCATTGGCCTGATATATTGCGAACATCTTCATCACATAGGGAAGGGTGTCAACGCGATTGGGGAATCCTGACCAAGGCTTTTGTGGCTGAGAATGGGAGTTTGAAATCTGCCCGGTTCTGCCGGATCGAATGGGAAGCCGGAGCAGATGGAATAAGACCGGAAATGAGAGAAATAGAAGGATCTGAATTTTCTCTGGAAGTGGATATGGTCCTCCTGGCAATGGGATTTGTCCACGTCGAACAGGGTAGGTTATTACAGGAACTGGGTGTGGAGTATGATACATCCGGAAATATAAAAATAAAATCAAATTATAAAACTTCCGTTGATGGTGTCTATGCTGCCGGTGATGCAAGTTATGGCGCATCGTTAATTGTACATGCGATTCAACAGGGACGTCAGGCGGCTAAATCTATAGATGAATATTTAGCTTTAGAGGAAAAGTAATATGGATAATAAAACAAAAATAGCCATTCTTGGTACAGGTAATATAGGTGCTTCTATCGCATCAGGACTTTTAGCTTCAGGATCTTTATTGCCTGAAAATATGACCCTGACGCGTAGAAAAATTCATTTGCTGGAGTCATTTAAGAAACAGAATGTGCAAATTACCGATGATAATAAACAAGCTATCAAACAATCAAAGGTGATTATTATAGCAGTGGAACCGCAGCAGATGGATACATTACTCGATGAAATTTCTGATATAGTAGATCATAAAGAGCATATCATTATTTCTATTGTAACAGGTGTGTCGACAGAGAAAATAAAAAGCAAACTAGGCAACAATGTAACCCTGGTAAGGGCAATGCCGAATACGGCAATATCAATTGGTGAATCAATGACCTGTCTTGCTTCTGACAAATCCAATTCAGCGGCGATCGAGATAGCAACGGCAATTTTTGAAACACTTG
>JAGLYF010000187.1 GCA_023132435.1 Calditrichia bacterium
TATTTGTGAATAACCGTATCCAGGAAACTTGAGAATCGGTCCTGTAGATCCTTAAATCGCCGCTGAATGCCATTATTCCTTTTCTCTGATTTATGAATATCAACTTTTGATAAATGCGCCGGTAATATCAATAATGACTCGATAAGGGAAAAACTAAGGGTGGCAATAATGACAATCGGAATCATTTTCATCACATCACCCATCATTCCCGGTACACTCAACAACGGGGAAAAAGCGGCAATAGTAGTCAAAACCGCAAAAATTACCGGTGTAGCTACCCTTTGTGTACCGGAAATAGCTGCCTTTAACGGTTCTTCCCCACGTTGCAGATGGGAATAGATATTTTCTCCAACGATGATCGCATCGTCAACGACGATACCAAGAACCAGAATAAAGGCAAACAACGATATCTGATTGATAGAAACACCAAACCAGGGAAGTACCCAGAAAGCCCCAAAAAAGGAAATCACCATACCAACCGACACCCACCAGGCCAGTCTTAAGCGTAAAAAAAGAGCCAGCATCATAAAAACCAGCAAAAATCCCCAGAGGGCATTACGTATCAGAAGACTCATTCTATCTTTCAAAACCAGTGAATCATCCTGCCAGGGGGTCAAAGTAATCCCTTCCGGAAGGGTTTTTTGTCTTTCTTTAATATAAGCCTTTACTGCATTGGCAATGGTCAGGGCATTCTCGTCTCCAACCCGGAACACCTGGACCAAAACAGAGAGTGCCCCATCAAAGCGGGTAGCCTGGTCGTTCTCGGCAAAGGCATCGACAACCTGAACCACATCACTCATTCGGAGACGTGTACCATCAGGGTAGGAGCGTAAGATAATGTCGCCAAACTCCTGACCGGAATAAGCCTGACCTTTGGTCCTCAGGGAAATCTCTCCTCCGGCTGTACTGATCGATCCCCCGGGCAGGTCTAACGATGATGATTTGACAGCACGGGCAACTTCGTCAAACGTAAGGCCATAATTGCGTAATGTTTCTTCGGATACTTCAATCGATACTTCATAAGGCTTTGTTCCGATAAGATCAACCTGGCTGACTTCCGATAGTTCATTAATCTCATCACGGATCTGTTCACCAATTTTCTTGAGGGTCAATTCATCCGTGAGTCCGGAAACAGCCACATTTATAACCTGACGGCGAATAAGTATTTCCTGGACGACCGGTTTTTCGGTTTCAAGCGGGAAGGTACTGATCGCATCAACCCGGGTTTTTATATCTTCGAGCAGTTTTCTACGATCATAATCCGGGCGCACCTCGACCGTAACGGTACCGGTACCTTCAGCTGCTACTGAAGTGATTTTTTTAATACCAGTCAAGTCCTGCACCGCTTCCTCAATTTTGACACATACCCCTTCCTCAACTTCTTCAGGCGCGGCGCCCTGATAGATGACCGTAATGGAGATCCGATCGGGGGAAAGTTCGGGAAACACTTCCAGTTTGATACTCATCAGTGAGATTAATCCGGCAATCAGTATAAATATCATTAACAGATTGGCTGCTACTTTATTGTTGGCAAACCAGGTGATTATGTTGTTCATGTTGTCTCCTAATCTTAACCGCAAAGACGCAAAGAAATATTTTTTATTTTGTCATGCCGTAGGCATCTTTGTAGTTGTCGATACAGCTGTTGCAATCAAAATGTTTTTGCAATAATCTGCTTCCCCCTTATCAAAGGGGGACTGAGGGGGTTGTTTAGAATTAATGATAAAAATATTATAAATTTGGTTAAAGGATAATTTTTTACAACCCCCTAACCCCCTTTTTTAAGGGGGAACTTAATTTTCCTCAGTCTCTGTAATAGGTGTTACTTTCATTCCATCTACAACCGTTTTTGGTTGGGATACGCAGATCCATTCATTGTCTTTTATACCACCCTCAATATAGATATTCTCGCCATCAGTTCGGTAAATTTCCACCTCCCGGAAATGCATCCGGTTTTCTTCATCAACAACCAGCAATTGATTTTGATTTCGGAGAGCGGCACGGGGCACCTCTATCAAATCGCTGACTTTTTTTCCGATAATCTCAGCATGGACATACATACCGACTGCAAGGGGTGCTTCATTTTGCTCACCATAGGGATCAGCTACCCGGGCCACGGTATGGATCATACGGCTGCGGGAATCAAATTCACCTTCGATATGACTTAATTTGCCAAACCATTGCTGTTCCTTACCGGCAAAATTGCCACGAAGAATCACATCCGGCCCGGTGCTTGAACTTACCCGGTTCCGGAAATCGAAGGGCAGACTGAGATATTTCAGATCTTTATCGGGTAGGGGAAGACGAACTTCCGCCACATCAATTGAATATATTCTGGCTAATGACATGCCCGGTGAAACATAACGTCCAATATCGACATTTTTTGTTTTGACACGGCCGGAAAACGGCGCCCTCACTTTTGTGCGTTCCAGATCCAGTTGGGCCTGCATCAATCCGGCTTTTGCTGACCGCAGAGAAGCTCTGGCTTCAGCTAGCTGCGGTTCGCGGGAAACCAGAGCGGGTGGTGTCCCTTCATTCATCTGCACCCACTCTTCCCGGGCGATCTCGGCCTGTTGCTCTTCCAGTTTTAAGGCAAGTTCGGCCTGGGCAACTTTGTGTTGGGCCTGGGTATAGCGGTATTTATAATCACGGGCGTCGAGCCGGACCAGAATATCCCCTTTCTTAAAAAAGCCACCGGCAACGAATGATGGTGAGATAGACTCAATCACCCCTGAAACCTGAGCGACAATTTCGCTTTCGGTCTTGGCCCGAACCGTTCCCTGGGATTTAACGATCATTTGCACTTCTTTTTTTACAGCGGGTATGACCCGGACCTGAACCGGTTTGATCTCCCGGGCTTCCGGTTCAATCTCCGGTTTTACCATGATGATGACAAGCGCAATCAGAATACTTAAGAATATTATCCCGAAGGGTAGGATGTACTTTAATTTCTGACTTTTCATTCGAGTATCCTCTCTATCCAGTTTTAAGTGTTAATTCTGATTTGCGAAAATTTGCTTCCCCCTTATCAAAGGGGGACTGAGGGGGTTGTTTTCAATCACTAACAAAAAACATCTTATAGTTAGTTGAATGGCCATTTATACAACCCCCTAGCCCCCTTTTTTAAGGGGGAATTTTATTTTACTTGACTCTTCATAGATTAAATAATGTTCTGATTTATTATAGATCCTTTTCATCGGTACCATCGGTTTGTTCTTCATTTTCTTCATTGAAGATATAAGAATCCTCAATGGAAAATCCACCGCCCAGGGCCAGATACAAATCAATCCGGGCATCCAGTCGTTCTCTTCTGGCGTTGATATAGCGGCTTTCAGTATCAAAGGCGGATCGCGCTGATTCAAGCATGGTTAAAAAGTCACTGACCCCACGGGAATATTGTAGTTCTGCCAGATTTCGGGCACCAAGGCTATGTTCAGCTGCTTTTTTTAAGGCTCTCTCACGTTCCGAAAGATAATATTCATTGGTCAGGGCATTTTCCACCTCGGCCAGTGCGTTGAGTACGGTCCTTTCATACTCGGCCACATTCATTTTTGTTTGCGCTTCATTAAAATCGACATTGGCTCTAAGCCTTCCACCCTGAAAGATCGGTTGCAATAGATTTCCGGCCAGGGTCCAGACCCCAAAATCGCCATTGATTAAATTTTTTAAATCCGCAGTTGAGGTACCACCGGAACCAGTCAGGCTGATTCTGGGGTACAAGGCCCGTTCAGCGCTTTTCAGGCTCATATCTGCACTGGCCAGGCGGCGCTCGGCAGCAACCAGATCCGTACGCCGTGAAATAATATCAGCCGGGATACCGGATGGAACATCGCTGACAACTTCAGGTAAATCCTCCCGGGTTTCAATGCTTGCCGATGGAAATCGTTTGAGCAACAGTTCCAATTGTCGTTTAGCGATGTCCAATTGGGCACGGTTACTGGCCAGACTGGCTTCAGCCAGACTTAGATTGGATAAAGAGAGACGGTATTCCAGTGAAGAAGATAAACCACTGAGATAGCGCTGATTGACCTGTTGTGTTGAAAGTTTCCAGTTATCATGAGTGGCCTGAGCAAGTTCCAGTTGTTTGCGGGCGGTTACCACGGTAAAAAAGGCCTTACAAACCTGGGCGGCGATTGATATTTGGGTGCCAATATAATCGGCTTGTGATGCCTGGAATTGAGAAACCGCTGCCGATTGCTCTGCCCGGATACGACCCCACAAATCAATCTCCCATGAGACGTTTAAAGAAACACCGTAGGTGGTAGAAGTGGAACTCAATACCTTATCTTCCGATCCGGGAAATGGCATACCGATAAAATTTTGTTTTCGCCGGGCACCGTTTACCGACATGTCTGCCTGCGGATAGAGGGAAGCACCGGCAATCACCGCCTGGGCAGCCGCTGCCTCAAGATTGGCGGCAGCAATGGAAAGATTTAAATTTCTTTGCAATGCTTCTTCAACCAGGTTGTTCAGATTGGTATCTGCAAATTCCGTCCACCAGTCGATAGCGACATCGATGGAGTCCTTTTCCATGGCAACCTCGGTTGCCCAGCTGTTTGGCATGTCAACATCCATCTCTAATTCCTGTCGCGGTGGCGACGATGCACAGGAAAACAGAATGAGGGTCGAAACGACGAAAAGTGTTAACTTATACATTCAATTTTTCCTTTCTTATTTAACGCAGAGGCGCGGAGATCGCTGAGTGACGCAGAGTTATTAATCTTAATAATTTTTCTTTTTTATTTTCTTTGCGTTCTCAGCGAACTCTGCGTTAAAATAATACTTAACAAAAGACGAGCTGCGAGTATCGAGAACTCCCGATTTAAACGATTTCCTCCGGATATAATATCGGGATCAAATCATCCATGATTTGACGAGCGACGAGTTTTTCTCAGTGCCCTCTGCCTGCCCCGTTATGTTTTTTGTACGGGGTGGTTTTATTCTTTTTATCATGAATTTTATTCCACACTCGAATTAGTTGAGGCTGGTGCTAAAAAACCGGCCTTTAAAAAAGTTATCACATGGTTTATAATATCTTCTGTATTTTCCTTTTCGTTCTTAAAAGGGGAATCGGGTGGCATGGGATGTTGCAACATGATCGCGTGCATGGAGCCAATCATAAACTTAAAACGCCACAGCACTTCGGATGAAGATAAATGGGGTAAAATCGATTGTAAGGTTGAGATGTAGCGGTTGAAAACAGTCATCATTGCCGGATCATGCAGTAACTTTAATTTTTCTGCCTCATCTTCTACCTGCACCATCAATTTCATGATAATTTTTACTTTATCCCCGGCCACTTTATGCATGTGGATATGTGGTTCAATAAAGGCACGCAAAACCGCTTCCAGTTCCGGTGGTTTACCGGCAGATGCTTCTTCAATCTCATCCAGATGTTTTTCCTTCGCTTCATTGATCGGTCTCAGACGGCGGGTGATAATTTCATGGATCACCGCTTCTTTTGATCCGAAGTGGTAGTGCAGGGAGGCGACATTTACACCGGCCTCCTTGACAATTTGCCGGATGGATGTGGCATGGATGCCGGTTTCGGCGAAGAGTTTTTCCGCGACATCCAGAATTTTTGTTTTTGTATCAGAGTTTTTCATGGCTGTTCCTGTTTGGTTTTTGTGTAATATAATTCAAACATATGTTTAAATCAAGTGTTTGAAATAAATGTTTGAATATTTTGCTTGGGCAGAGTGTGATAGACCACGGATGACACGGATTAGACGGATCTTCACGGATTTAATATCTATTTTATTTAGGTCAAGATGGTTGCCTATAAATATGGAATTGTGGTGAATTAGAAATTGCTTTCTCGCAGCGGCGCGGCAACGCAACGAAAAGATTTTATTTTTTTAGATCGGCCATTTTGAAATTTGCCGCCCCGAAGCAGATGTAGGGGCGACCGGGTCGGTCGCCCACCCACCGGAGGCAAATTTCAAGGGGCCAAGACTTTTTGTGATTCCGCCCTTCGGCGGAACAAGCTTTTTGGTCGTTCAAAAAGCCTGTCCCGCAACGAAGTATGCGGGATAGGCCGCCGGAGGCAAAGAAAACAAACCGAAAAGTTATTTTTATTATTCTAAGAAAAAAGTCATGCAAACCTAATTTTGTGAAGCACAGCTTCACTAACAATTCCGTTCCCAAATACAATTTGGGAACGATTATTAGGAAGAAATAAATTCCAAATCCGCGGAGATCTGTGTAACTGTATCATCCATGCCCATTAAAAAACCATGAAAATTAGGTTGTAATATCCGATATTACATGGTATATCCAGGGACTGATTTCTACCTACTCGATCACAATATAACAGCAGTAGGTTTATACAACATGCTGAAATTACCAGCTTTTAAGATATTGGAATAATAGGGTTAATACCCCTCTTTGTTGGGCCATCAGGTTCACCGGTATGAAGAGGTTGTGTGAAAACTAAATGACACCTGTAAAATGTCATTCCGCACTTGATGCGGAATCTATAAAAAACAATAACTTATGGATTCCCACTTTCGTGGGAATGACACTTGACATGGAATTTTCGCCGGGGTTAGTCAATACTAGTCCTTATGTTTCTCTTTCTGGAATAATGGATTCCTAGATCCAAAGCTGAGCTTAGGAACCATTAAAAATTAGGTCGTCTCTACGAGACTCTGGACTTTTGTGACTCGTTTTACCCCGGATTTCCTCGTCCGCATGCGGACTCAGCATCCGGGGTTACAATTGGGTCGTCCCGCCTTGCGGGACTATATTTTTGGGTTTGTTTGATTAAGAGACGGCCCAGCGGACCGTCTCTACAGGGTATAGTAAACTAGGGTTTTATCTAAATAAATTAATTGTTTTTCGCTGCGAACGTCGCGGCCGCCGCACCGCTGCGAGAAAGCGATTTCTCATATCCTACTACTCATGAGGATATCAGCGACCATATCAACTTGAAATAAAATAAATACTAGATCCGTGAAAATCCGTGTCATCTGTGTAATCCGTGGTCTATTTCAATGTCTTAAAAGCCACCCATACTCCGTTCAAACGATATAATAACAATTCGGTCAGCAAATCCTACCATTTGTCCGAATTTGCATGGTTCCTCCTTATAAATCCCTAATTTTGGTGCAGATTATTCAAATGAAAGGAGATATCATGTATAAACGAATCCTGTTTTTAGCAATTGTTTTTGTCTTCACACTCTCTCTCGGAGCAGCTGAATACCTGGGAGGCGAGACAATTACCATCCGTGAGATCGACACCCTCGATACCGATCTGTTTAGCGGTTGTCGTAATCTCGATGTTCTTGGTTTGGTAAACGGAAATATCTATGTGGGTTGTGAACATGCCACCGTAGAGGGAGAAGTTCTCGATGATGTAATAGCCGGTTGTCGTGTTCTGACGGTTACCGGTAAAGTCGGCAATAATGTGATCGGATTTGCCCAGACCATTGTAATAGATGGTGAAGTTAATGGGGATGTTTTGGCCTTTGGCGGCGTTGTCCGGATTACCGAGCGGGCAAGAATTAATGGCAATGTCTATGTGGGAACAGGCGATTTTAGATTTGAAGGTGGACACATCGGTGGATTTCTCAAGGGTGGTGCCGGTGATGCAAATCTTGAGGGTCGTGTTGAAGGGGATGTCGAATTAGAAGTGGGAGACATCTACTTTGGTCCTGACTATTTTGCCAAAGGAGGTACAACCCTGAAGCTGCACAAACGGATTGAAGAATATGAACTTGAACATATTCCCAAAGATCTGGAGGTTATTGTAAAGCATCATGATATGTTTTTTAAGACCGCTTTTTTCTTTTGGTCCTTGTTAGCCTTGTTGATTGTAGGCATGGTAATTATCGGTCTGTTTAAAAATTTTTCCAAGGACTATCTTACCCATGCCAAAACTGGATTGGGCAAGAGTATCGGTTATGGAGTCCTGGTCCTGATCCTAACGCCAATTGCGATCGCAATATTAGCCGTTTTGATATTGACAATTCCAATCAGTCTTATCCTGTTGGCCGCATTTCTGGTGCTTCTCTATTTGAGTGTTGCCTTTGCCGCCCTTTATATAGGTGACTATGTTCTGTCAATCTTTCGAAAAGAACCTAATAATAACGGACTGTTTTTTTCTATGCTGATTGGTGTGGTTCTGGTATCGTTGCTTTGCCATGTTCCGTTTATCGGAGGATTATTTGGTTTTATTATTATTTGTTTTGGTATGGGTAGTCTGGTTACCTATATCTGGCAATTAAAACACACATCAGTTTCAACTGAAGTGTAATTGTTTTAACCACGAAGGCCATGAAGAATATTCTAAGTCATCCTGTAAGGATCTTTGCTCTTGCATGCAATATTTGTACCGACAACTGCAAAGATCCCTGCGGGATGACATAATATAATAGATTTCTCTTTGTGATTTTTGCCTGCCCGCCGACTCGCGTGGTGCCTTCTTTGCGTCTCTGCGGTTAGGTTTTCAAATATAGAGGTTAATTTGAAAAACTTTTTTTTAAGTTACTTGATTTTACCCTTCTATTTTGACATTTTCCAAAGTAGTCGTTCAGGAAAATCGAAAATGACCCTGCAACAATCATTTGCAAAAAAACGAAACGTGATAATCCTGCAATTCTTGTCACTTATAGTAATTGGAGGATTTCTTTCCTTTCTATTTTTGGCCCAAACTGATTCTACCGTAAATGCCCTGCTTATCGGCTATTTTTATGCAATTGCACTTGTCCTGATATTGGCAATTGTACAAAAAACAGTCATCAAGAAACTCGATGTTTTTAATCCGGTACAACAGTGGACATTACTCAGTTTCATTTACATGATATCCATTTCAACCGCCTATCTGGCCGGTCTCTTGTTTCAATCAGCGATCTTAAAACCAAATGTCACTTTGACAGAGTTTCTCGGGGAAAAGTTCTGGGCAAGTTTCGTGTCGTTTAT
>JAGLYF010000188.1 GCA_023132435.1 Calditrichia bacterium
CTGACCGCCTTAAAAGCACAGATTGAACCCCATTTTCTGTTTAATTCTTTAAATACAATTGCATCAGAAATCAAGAATGCTCCCGAAAAGGCTGAACAGCTGATCATAAAGTTAAGTGATATCCTCCGCTACCTATTCGATAACTCATCACGGGAAATGATAAACATCAAAGAAGAGATCAGTTTTCTTAAAAAATATGCTGATTTGATACAGGCCCGTTTTGATAAAAAAATACAGATAAGGTGGCATAATTCCCTGCATAATGAAAAAGTAGATGTACCGGTGTTAATGATGCAACCTCTGGTTGAAAATGTTCTACGACATGGCTGGAAGGAGAATGCTGATCCGTTGACAATTAGTATTAGTATTGAAGAGAAAAATCAGGGTATTGTATTTACAGTAAAAGATAACGGTCAGGGAATAGAAGCAAACAGATTGCAAAAATTACCTGTTCCGGGACATGCCCTTGCAAATATTAAGGACAGATTGCAACTCAATTATAAGAAGAATGATCTTTTAAAAATCGAGTCTGAATATGGTCAGGGAACGACGGTTTCAATTTTATTACCTGTGGGGAAACAACAGTGATACGCACACTTATAATTGAAGATGAAAAGCCTGCTTTGGACCGCATTCGTGGATTCCTGGCTACCCTGCCGGATATAGAAATTTTAGATTCGACAGATTCAGGTAAAATCGCGGCAGCTTTGATCGATGAATTAAAACCGGATCTTATTTTTCTCGATATTCATTTAAGCGACATCTCAGGTATCGATCTGTTTCATCTGATTTCCTATAAACCCCTGGTTATATTTACTACCGCCTATAATCAGTATGCGATCAGGGCCTTCGAATTACAGGCGATTGATTACTTACTAAAACCTTTTTCTCTGGAACGTCTTAAGGTGGCAGTGAACAGGGCGAAAGAAACGCTGGACGGTAATTTAAGTTCTGAAAAAAGTATAAAAAACCTTCTTTCGCAGTGGTCACCACAAAAAGACTATCTGAAACGTATCCCCTCAAAAATTGGCGACAGGATATACATCATCAACGAAGATAAAGTCGTCTATTTTGCTTCGGATCAAAAACTGGTATTTGCCCACCTGGAAGACACAAAATATCTGGTGAATTACAAACTGGAAGAATTGAACGCACGACTGGATCCTGAAAAATTCTTTCGAATTCACCGCTCCACGATTGTTAATTTAAATTATGTTCAGACGATTGAGGCCTGGTTTGGTGGGGGATATAAGATGAAAGTCCGGGATAAACAAAAGACAGAGTTAACGATCAGCCGGGCTGCCGGCAAACTGCTACGTCAAAAACTAGGCTGGTAATTTTAACCACAAAGACGCTAAGAAATTATTTTTTGTTTTATAACTGGTTACGATACTCTGCGTCGTTGCCTACGATTAAATTATCTTGTTCCAAGTATTTATTATATTTTGCTTATATCGTTTTTTGTCATCCCGCAGGGATCTTTGCAGTTGCCGGTACAGCTATCGCAAGCACGTGCAAAGATCCTTACAGGATGACAAAACAGGGAAATATTGCTACCGCAAAGAATAAATTAATTAAAAACGTTGCGTCGTTGCGTCGTTGCGTCGCTGCGAGAAACTAGGAAAACTTTGCAAGTAAATCTATTCTAGCAGTTGTGGGATTGGAACCAGATTATACGAATCTGAAGATTCATAGGATGTTTCGCCTAACTTTTCCTGTTCCTGGTTGAAGAGATTTTGCAGGTATCTGATATTCCGCTGAAAAAAATCGATATCCTGGGGTGAATTTGGGGTGATTGTGCTATTTCTTGATAACCGGCTGGTGAAAGCTATCATACGACTGAATATCTGGTTCTGTTCAGTCAGTGAAGCGATTATCAAATCTTTTTCCGCTAATATTTGATTTAGCTCAAGTTGCGAACTCGCTGCATTCTGATCACGTTCAGCGATGGTTTCTTGCAGTGTAGCAATTCGATCTTCATAATCATTCCGTGTGGAAGCAAACTGGATCTCAGCATACACAAACATAACGATGGCCCCGGCAGCAAATCCGATCACCAGGGTAATTATTGGTAAAATGATGATCAATTTTTCCCGAAACCAGATTTTTCTTTTTATTTTTCTCTGTATATCGCTAGATTCACCCGGTTTGTAAACAGAAGATATTAAATCAAGATCAACCGTACGTTTACAAAACGGACATATTTTCATCGGTTTAGGTAATTGTGCAGAACAATGAGGGCAATACGTCATAATGACTCCAATCTTTTTTTTACCCAATTTTCCAATCCACCATCGACGATTAACTCCTGGGCAGCGGTTCCAACCGGGCCGATATCATATTTTTTCGTAGATGTTTTTATTTTCGATTCTTTAAAATCAATCATAACCTCAATCTCAGGACGAACAGTCAATTTTTCTGTCCCATGTTCTTTTTTTAAATCATTTACCAGGTCCGGTGCTTCAATGGCCAGGAAACCATTGTTGATGGCATTTCTTTTATAAGTTTCACTAAAAGATCCGGCAATAACCAACGGAATTTTGCTGTACTTCAAACATGTCGCTGCTTGTTCACGTGAGCTGCCTGAACCAAAGTTAAATCCTCCAACCAGAATATCACCAGGTTTTGAAATTTCTTTAAAATCCGGATCATAATTTTCCATTGCCACTTCTGCCTGCTGTTCGGGTGAAAATTCATCGACATAGGTATATTTCCCCGGATAGATACCATCGGTGTTTAAATTATCCTGATGACAAAAAATTAATTCACCTGTAAGTTTTTCAGGAAATCCAGGTATGATTTCAATGGTGCTTCTTTTTTGCCCAGCCTTTTTATTGATTTTAATCGTACTGTCTGGTTCAGATCTTGTCCAATCACCCGGATAATCAATTTTACCGGCAACCGCTGAAGCGGCAACAACGGCGGGAGAAGCAAGATACGCATCAGCATCCCGGGAGCCCATACGCCCTTTAAAATTTCTGTTAGTTGCAGAGATTCCAACTTCACCATCTTCTAATAATCCGGCGCCTAATCCAATGCAGGGTCCGCAACCCGGGGGGAGAGGAATTGCACCGGCTTCTAATAATGTCTGCCAATCGCCCCGGGCTTCACTTGCGGCCTGAACTTCGCTGGAAGCGGCAGCAATGTAAAATTCTACATGATCGGCGATCTTTTTATTTTGTACCACTCTGGCTGCCTGTGCTAAATCATCCAGGCGACTGTTTACACAGGAGACAAGATAGGCTTTATGTATTTTTAGATTTCTATCTTTCATCTCGGAGATTGATGTCATTACCTTAACAGAATTAGGACCGGAAATATGAGGCTGAACAGTAGACAGATCAAAAATTATTTCTTTACTATAAAACGTCTCATCATCAGCTGAACTAATATTATTTTGTAATTCCAGGAGTCTGTTTTCATTCAATCTGGGATGGTTGCCATTGCCGGGTGGATCCGATGCGACTCCTTCCAAACCACGTTTTTTCACAAAGTCGATTCGGGCTTTTAACCACTCAATTGCAACACCATCTGTGGGAAAAACACCAGCCAATGCCCCCCACTCTGTTGTCATATTGGCAATGGTCAAGCGTTCTTCAATGGTCAAGGAGGAAATACCACTTCCTGTAAACTCAATTGCATGGTTTAAGACTTCATCTTTTTTAAACAGACCACATAAAGATATAATAACATCTTTTCCTGTCACCCACTCTATTAATTGACCTTTTAATTCTACCTTTGCCACCGGGGGGATTTGCCACCAGGTTTGTCCCGTGGCCCAGATCGCTGCCGCATCGGTTCTGACAATTGGGGTGCCAAGACAGCCCAGCCCACCATACATATTTGAATGGCTGTCTGAGGCGACAACCATGGTGCCCGGCCAGGCATACCCCTCTTCACACATTATCTGATGTCCAATACCCCGGCCTGCCGGATAAAAATCGGCACCCATTTCCTTGGAAAATGCCTCAATTTTTTGATATTTCTCGATATTTTTTTCACTGGTATCCTGTATGTTATGATCCAGGGTATGAACAACCTGAGCGGGATTCGCCAACCGGGTTGCCCCGATTGTGCGGAATTTTGGGATCACTGCACCGGTATTGTCATGGGTCATAACATGGGAAGGACGGATGGATATATAGTCTCCGCTATGAACTATTTGATCGGAAGAGAGATCGAATGCATATCTTTGGGCTATTTTCTCAATTAAATTTTGTGACATATCTAACTTTACATCATCTGTGAATCATAGTCTTACTTGGAATTAGGAACTTGGAACTGGATGCTGGATACTCGATACTGGATACTCGATAATTAATTTGTAAATTGATCCAAACAATTCCGAGTTCCGAATTCCCAATTCCTAATCATTCTCAGTGCTCTCAGTGGTTTCCGATATAGATCAATTAATTCATTAAAAGTTAAAAGATATTTATATTTGTAGCAAACTGAAGATTTGCATAAGGCTTTATATTAATCAAACTTAATACCGATTGAAGTACGCCATTTTTCAGTAATCTGATCCATCACCCGGGATGTACGGGCGGCAGTTTCACCATGGCTGGGACATTTTCCTACACCTAATAGCTCATCTATAATAGATTGTATATGTGGTTGCTGAATATGTTCCGGATGGTCGATCTTTATCGATACCTGTTTATTCTTTGCATGGATCGTTATCGGCTCAAGAGAAAAAGTTGAAAAAACTATTTTACCGTTTTGGCCGACTATTTCAACAAGATCTTCTTCTATATTAGAGGTAAAACACCATAGTCCGTTACCGACAATACCATTTTCGAAAACAAAACTGGCTGAAACAATATCTTCTGCGGAATATGAATTCATTTGATTTTCAGCATGCCCACAAACGGAAGAGATTGGACCAAAATAAAAATCGAGGAGATCCAGTGTATGAGAGGCCAGATCAAAGAAAAAGCCACCTCCGGATATTTGGGGAATGACTCTCCAGGGAGGGGAATCTGTCCCATACTGATCTGCCTGGGGCATCTGAGAGAGTACAACTCGAATTGACCGGGGATCACCGATAATCCCGGATTCCAACAGTTCCTTGACTTTAAGAAATTTTGGCAGACTTCTTCTATAGTAGGCACAAAATAAAAGAACCTGATTTTTTTTACAGGCGCTAATCATATCCTGGCATTCTTTAAAACTTCTCGCCATCGGTTTTTCAACATAGACAGGTTTTCCGACAGCAGAAACGCGAAGGGTGTAATATTTATGGGTTTCCGGAGGGGTGGCGATATAAACGGCGTCAATTTCCGGATCATTAATTAATTTATCAGCGTCATCGTACCATTTCGGTACCTTATGCCGGCGGGCATAATCTTCCGCCTTTTCCGATGTCCGTCTCATTACTGCAATGAGTTCTGAATTTTTCGCTTTTTGAAAACCGGGACCGCTTTTTTTTTCGGTGACATCTCCGCAACCGATAATTCCCCATCGAATTGTTTTTGGCATTTATTTTATTCCTTTATTTAACCACGGAAGACCACAGAATTAGACACGGATTAAAGATGTAATTCCCCCTTAGAAAAGGGGGTTAGGGGGTTGTAATAGGGTTGTTTTAATAAAAAACTATTTTAATTTCTACATCAAAAAACAACCCCCTCAGTCCCCCTTTATTAAGGGGGAGCAAAGTGTGCATACTTGTTCAAATTTAACCTAAATAGAATTAATTATTTTCCTGAACAGGCATATGAGAATAATAATGATAGATCTCATCAAGTTTCTCATGCACCTGAGCCAGTGTTAGATCCTGCATTAGTTCTGAACGAAATTTGGCGATATTAGGCAAACTCTTTAGATAACCGGAGATATGTTTGCGCATCTCAAGAATGCCTCTTTTTTCCCCTTTATACTCAGCGCTGTATTTATAATGATCTTTTAAAACTTTAATCCGTTCCTTCAGATCTGCATCCGGTCCCGATAAACCAGTATGTAAATGAGATTTTGCCTGACGGAATATCCATGGATTATGAATCGCTCCCCGTCCTATCATAACCGCATCACAACCGGTGATGTCAAACATCTCCCTCACCTGTTCTGGTTTGGTGACATCTCCGTTTCCAATAACCGGGATATTAACGGTTTCTTTCACTTCCTTAATCCAGGACCAGTCAGCTTCACCCTTAAATCCCTGACTTCTGGTTCTGGCATGAAGAGTAAGTGCTTCGATACCGACACTTTCCATCTGTTGCGCTACTTCCTTGATGACAATAGAATCAGCCTCCCAGCCCAGCCGGGTTTTCGCAGTAACCGGTAATCCGGTATGTTTTACCACTTCTTCACAGATTTTTATCATCAGTGGGATATCCAGCAAAAGTCCGGCGCCGGCACCTTTAAGAGCAACTTTTTTTACCGGACATCCGAAGTTGATATCGATAAAATCAGGCCCCTTTTCCTCAGCAATTTGAGCGGCTTTTACCATAGCCTCAACACGATTACCATAAATTTGAATTCCTATCGGGTGTTCTTCTTCACGAATCGTCATTTTCATGAAGGCTTTTGATGCCTCACGGATCAGTGCCTCAGAACTGATAAATTCCGAATAGACAACATCGGCACCCAATTTTCTGCAGATCATCCTGAATGGGTAGTTACTTACATCTTCCATAGGGGCAAGAAAAATCCCCTGATCAATATTTAAGTCCCCAATATTCATAATTATTAATGTGTTAATAAACGGTAATGTAAAACTTAACCACAGAGCACACAGAGTAAATCTCGGTGCTCCTTTTTGATTTTTCACTATCTATGCTTCATGCTTTGAAATACAACAGGTCGTCCCGATGGGACTTGATATTTTTAGGTGTTTCTCTAACCCGGCGCTTCGCACCGGGCTACAAATATTTCGCCCCTGCGGGGCGTTTTGAACCGGGGGTCCCTTCGATTCCCAAATCACATATCACGTATCCCCGATAAAAGATATCTCCTTCAAGTCGACTTATCGGGGCCAAATCATCCACGATTTGCACAGCATCCAGTATTCCCGAGAAATCGGGATCTCCGCTTCGCTCCGACCAGCATTCAGTATCCAAATTCCCAGTTCCGAATTCCGAGTTCCAAATTCCGTATTACATTTGTCTTTATCTTTAAGTAGTCATTAAATATAAGCCTGAGGAGGGATACGTAATTTGGCCGGGATTTTTGACTTTTCTGTATGTACTTCTACATATAAATCATTTTCAGTCGTGTACATTTTCTTTATATATGCTAAACCAAGACTTTTTCCCGTAACGGGATTATAGGTGTAGCTTGTCAAATGCCCAACCTGCTCTTCGTCGATAAATACTTCAAGAGGAGGCATTTGTGATAGTTTCTCAGATAATTCTACGATCATCAAATATTTCTGAACCTTATCATACGTATCTAAACGGGCAATTACTTCCTGACCCGTATAGCATCCCTTTGTAAAACTAACGGCCTGGGTAAGGCGGGCTTCATGCGGATTATAATCCTGTGTGATTTCCGTTCCCCAGTCCGGCATGCCACTTTCCACACGAATAATTTGAAAAGCAGTATCCCCGATTAATTGCCCTTTAAAAGAATCCAGGTGGTCCAGCAGAGCAGAAATTATTGACCAGGCGTCTGTATTTTTAAAGAAGAAATTATAGGCAGGATACTTAAAACTCACATTTTTAAGAACCGGAAAATTTTTACCCTTAATGTCCAACCATATGGCTTCTTCATTATCAGTTATAGTTTTATTTGTTAACTGACCAAGAAACATCTTCGAATGTGGGCCAATCAATGTCAGCCAGGAATAATCCGCGCTGACATCAGTAACCTGCACGTCTTCCAGAATGATAAACCGATTTATCCATTCGATCAAATGATTTACATGAAAAAAAGATCCTATAAGAATCAGGTCATCACCACTGTTGATAACCCGGCAGTAATCTATCAAACGGCCTTTTGGAGATGCAAATACCGTATCGCACATGGTGCCCACTGCGAGGTATTGAAGATCATTGGTGGAAATCCTGTTAAGAAGATCAAGGGCATCCTGACCTTTAACCGCGATCTTACCTAGATAACTGCGATCCAGAAGAGCCACATTCTTAGTGGTAGCATCCAGCTCGGCCCTGATATCGCCATAATCAGCCGGAATTTGCTGATCACGCACCTCAATAAAGTTAGCACCGGCCCTCTCATGAACTTCATGTAAAAAGAGATTTTTCATAAAGGTGGTTATACCTTATCTAACCTGATCTATTCATATCGCCCTAGGCCTCGGGGCAATCAAAAATTAATTAACCACTGATTACACAGATTAACACGGATTAAAACTAAAATAATAATTATTATTTAATGAAATCCGTGTCAATTCGTGTAATCCGTGGATAAAAGTTTTTTAAAATTTTGCTAAAAATACAGGATTAATAGTCTATAACTGTAATTCGGGATCGTATAATTCAAGATGTTCTTTTAGTCGCTGCAGAAATCTTGCTCCAAGTGCACCATCAATTAAACGGTGATCAAATGTCAGGGAAATATTCATCATCGGCCGTATGGCGATGGCATCATTGACAACGATTGCTCTTTTTTCAAGAGCGCCCACACCAAGTATGGCTACCTGAGGTTGATTTATAAGAGGGAAGCCAATTTTAGTTCTAAAAACACCAAAGTTTGAAATGGAAAATGTTCCACCACTAACTTCATCGGGTTTAAGCTTACGATTACGGGTCCGGGAAGCAAGATCATTAATTGCACGGGCGATGCCTGTCAGGTTAAGACTTTCAGCATTTTTAATTACAGGAACAATTAAACCCTTCTCTGTATCGACAGCGATACCCAGATTTATAAAATGTTTTACAATAATATTATCATCTTCAATAGATGCATTTACAAGCGGAAACTCTTTCAGGGTTTTTACGACTGCTTCAGAAAGAAACGGCATAAAGGTTAGCTTAATACCCTCTTTTCTATAAAAATTGTTTTTTGAATTTTCCCTGATTCTGTAAACATTAAACATATCCACTTCAATGTACAAACCTACATGAGCGGCAGTATGAACGGTATGGACCATATGTTCAGCAATTTTTTTACGGATGTGATCCATCGGAATTATTTCAACTCCTTCCTCGGAAATAACCGATGAAGGAACAGGTGCTGATACTGTTAGGGGCGCCGCAGCCGCCGGGGCCGTGGTGCCGGATTTTCTTGTTTCAATAAAATTTAAAATATCTTTTTTAGTAACTCTTCCGCTGATACCACTTCCCTCAATGGACTCCATTTCTTCTGCTGAAACTCCTTCACTACGTGCTATATTGAGAACAACGGGGGAGAAAAATTTTTTAGATTCCGGCTTCTCCTCTTTATCAGTGGCAGCTGGCTCTTGTACAGGAGGCGTTTCTGTTTTGGCCGGTTCTTCTGCCGGCACGGGCTCTTCAACCTCTTCAGCAGGGGGAGCTTCAGCCTGAGGTTGCATACTTTCTGCTTCACCTTCTGTATCGATTCGGGCGATTACTTTACCGACTTCGATCGTATCATTTTCATTCGCTAAAAATTCGACAATTTTCCCGGAGACCGGTGTAGGTATCTCAGAATCCACCTTGTCGGTACTGATTTCGAGAACAATTTCATCCTTTTCTACAGTATCACCAATTTGTTTTAGCCATTTAATTATTGTTCCTTCGGTAATACTTTCACCCATCTTGGGCATAACCATATCGTATTTCATCAAAACCTCATATTTTTTTAAACCGCTAAGACGCAAAGAAGTTAAATAACAAATTACAAATATCAAATTTCAAATAATTATCAAAAACAAATAGCCAAACTTTTGATCACAATTATTTGGTAATTGGAATTTGAGATTTATTTGTTATTTGGAATTTGTTATTTGTAATTTTCTATTTGTCTCTACAAAAATAATAATTAATACTTTAACAATTGCCTTAGTTTTTCCAAAACATCTTTATTCTGTGGCAGGGTATTGTCTTCCAGAACCGGGCTATAGCCGATTGGTACGTCTTTACCACCAAGCCTTTGTACCGGGGCATCTAAATGTTCAAACGAAAATTCTGCAATTTGTGCCGCAATTTCCGAACCAAATCCCTGAAACTGACTATCTTCATGAGTGACAAGAACTTTATTTGTCTTTTTAACTGAGTTTAGAATCAGTGGTGTGTCCAGCGGAGCGATCGTCCGAATATCGATCACCTCTACTTCAAATCCTTCTTTTGACAATATCCGGGCAGCTTCCAAAGATTTTTGCACCAATGCCCCATAGGTAACAACGGTTGCGTCCGTCCCTTCTCTTCGGATGATCCCTTTGCCGATCGGAACCAGATAATCTTCATCCGGTTCTGGTGCGGCTGCATAACTTTGTCGATAAAGTCCCTTATGTTCCAGGAAGAGTACAGGATCGTTACCGCGAATGGCAGATTTCAGAAGACCTTTTGCATCATCTGCCTGGCAGGGATACAATATCTTTAATCCGGGAAGATGACTAAAAAATGCTTCAATGTTCTGAGAGTGACATAATCCACCATGGATATAGCCACCAACAGGTACACGTATAATTACAGGACAGGCCCAGTTATTGTTACTTCTCCAGCGAATTGTGGTTAATTCATTTCGGATTTGCATCATCGCGGTCCAGATATAGTCACCAAATTGAATTTCTACGACCGGTTTTAGTCCTCTGACCGCGAGACCAATGGCGACGCCGACTATGCTGGATTCTGCCAAAGGTGCATTAAAACATCGTTTTTCACCAAACATACTTGAAATACCGGAGGTGGCTGTAAATACACCACCTTTCCCGTCAGCGACATCCTGTCCGAATAATAAAATATTTTTATCCCGGGACATCTCTTCTTTCAAAGCGTGATTGATCGCATCGACCAGGACTACTCTGTTCCCACTTTCCGGTTCTCTGCCATAATTTACATCTGTATTTTTCTCTTCCGTAGCGAATATATAGTCGTAAACAGAATCCGGATTTGGATGATCCTTTTTATCCATGGCCTCGGCAGCCTTATCTATTTCCTGTTTTATCTGATTTTTGAGGATTTCTATTTCATTTTCACTTTTTATCTTTTCCCGGATCAGATAAGTTTCAAATTTCGGGATAGGATCATTTTTGCGGTCTTCTTCCAGTTCTTTCTGGCTTCTGTATTTTATCTGAGAATCTGAACTGGAGTGGGGAAGCAAGCGTATGGTATCTGCTTCAATTAGTGATGGGCCTTGTCCGGCACGGGCAAGATCCACTGCCTTTTGGGCAACTTCATAGGATTTGAAAAAATCTGTTCCATCAACTTTAAAACGGTTCAGTCCTTCATAACCTGCACCGATTTTATAAATTGAGCTACCTGCCAGTTGATTTTCCACCGGAACCGAAATCGCATATTTGTTGTTCTGGACCAAAAATATAACCGGTAGTTTATCCCGTGTTGCCCAGTTAAGTGCTTCATGAAAATCTCCCTGAGCTGTCGTACCTTCTCCTGAAGACACATAAACGACTTCATCCTTGCCTTCTTTTTGGGCGCCGAGGGCGCATCCAACCGCCTGCAAGTATTGAGTGCCGGTCGGGCTTGATTGTGTTACAATACGCTGTTTTTTATGTCCGTAATGGTTGGACATCTGTCGACCACCCGAACTGGGATCTTCGGTACGAGCAAGAAAATTAAGAAATATCTCTTCAATTGTTACACCATATTGAAGGACAAAGGCGAGATCGCGGTAATAGGGGTATGCCCAATCATAACCGGGTTGCATCGCATAGGCAAATGCAGTTTGAACAGCTTCATGACCAGAACAACTGATATGAAAATAACTCTTACCCTGCTTTAACATGATCAGCATTTTTTGATCCATTTGCCGTGCTTTGATCAGGTTGTGGTAGAGTGATTTCAAAGTGGTATTTGTCAGCCCGGACCCAGGTTTTATTTTTACACTTTTAACCGGCATTTTATCTCCGATCAGCTCTCCTCCGTTTCCAGTTTTTTGGTCTGTTGTTCATTCTGATAAAGGGCACAATGGAGAAGCAGGTGGTCGCGAAAATCTGTCATTGGATCAAAATCACCATTTATTCTGACCGTACATGCTTTACTCATTTCCTCACCCTGTGGACAAAGCATATCAGGAAAAACAGGACAGATGTGTTTTTTATTTTCAGACATTTGTTACCTCATAGCTAAAAAACAGATAAATCCGTTGATTGTCGCTTTTTTATTAGCTGAACCCTGAAAATTTCACCAAAATAACGATACAAACTCCTAATAACATCTTTTTGGTCAACGTTATTTCCAGTTTCCTCGAAAACAGAGGTTACACCATGGTCAGATATACCACAAGGTATAATATGATTAAAATAGTCCAGATTTGTTGATATATTAAGGGCAAATCCATGCATGGTCACCCATCGGGAAACCTTTACACCAATCGCGCAGATTTTCTTTTTCTTTACCCAAACTCCGGTTAAACCAGGTATTCTGTCCCCCTGAATCCTGAAGTCCTTTAGCGTTTGTATGATAACTTCTTCTATATTTCTGAGATACCAATGAACGTCTTTACGAAATTGAGAAAGATCGAGTATTGGATAACCGATCAGTTGACCGGGACCGTGAAAAGTTATATCACCACCACGATCGATCTCAATAATATCGATACTTTTGGATATTAAATGGGATGGCTCTGTTAATAAGTTTTTTAGACTACCTGTTTTCCCGATAGTTATAACAGGTTTGTGTTCAGTTAAAATCAAGAAATTTTGTGAACGTTTTTCGACTACCTGGTTAAAAAGTTTTTTTTGGAATTCCCAGACATCATGATAGTCTGTGATACCGGACTCTATTAGCTCTATTGTTTTCAATTCTGATTCTACTTTTCCACGAATTCCACGAATTAGTCTACTAATTTAGTAATAAATATTCGTGAAAATTCGATTAATGACCCACCCCGTCTCTCCCGCAGGTGCGGGATCGACCCCCCTCCCTGCAAGCTTGCAGGGAGGGTAAGCGCCTTTTTACTGGCTACGATGCTCTGCGTCGT
>JAGLYF010000189.1 GCA_023132435.1 Calditrichia bacterium
CAGATTAACATACTCTGTATTATTGTTGGGATGAGCTGCGTCGACAGCCAACGTTAACAAGTTAACTTCATTTTCCAACACATCCATTGCCAATCCAACCCTAAAAAGTAGAGGCAATGCAAATTCATCGGTTTGTAAATAGGCTGGTATACGATCATTACTGCCACTCTGTTGAGGGGCGATGTCGTAATTGACAAATGTGTCTTTTCCCTCCATTCTCATTTTACTGCCAAAATTGGAAATACACATTCCGATCCTTATGCCATAAAAGGGGGTGGTGAACAGAGTACCAATATCGATGGCAAAGCTGGACGCTTTCATGTGCCAGATATTTTGTTGGATATATTTGACAGTAAACCCGATAGAAAATCTATCGGTTAGACTCTTGGCATAAGACAGTCCTAAGGAGAGGTCATTTACACTGAACTTTTCGCCGGTGCCCTCGGGTTCAAATACGGTTCGTACATCCATCTCATCAGTAGTAAAGGAAGTTATACTAACGCCAAGCGCGCCGAACTGACTTAAGGGTAAAACAACACCCGCAAAGTCAAAGTTAATACCAGCCAGCCATTGATTGTGGCATAAAACAGCTTCGCCACCAGGTAAGCGGGCTAAACCTGCCGGGTTCCAATAGATTGTTGTCGCATCGTTAGCCACAGCCATAAAAGCACCACCCATGCCCACGGCTCGCGCACCGACTTCAATCTCTAAAAATGCAGCTGCCGTAGTTCCTACCTTAGAAACATTTTGACCAAATGCCGTAGTGGTGACACATATTAAAACAATTAAATGATAAATTATTGTTTTATTCATTTCTTTATTTCTCCCTAATTCACAATGGCTTTTAATCGGTTTATTTTTTTTCAATCGAAAAACCTCTTTTTCTCTTTAACTTATTCTCCTATGGCATCTCAGCTTTTTATTTTATTACTGCGAACTTCCCAACTTTTTCCCCTATTCCCGGCGCTTCTACATGGTAGATATAAAGCCCATAGGCAATATCCATCCCGTCTTTTGTTTTTAAATCCCACGAAGCAACTCCTTGCAAGGATTGATCGCCGGTGTCAATGCTGCTATCGTGCTCGATGGTTTCAACCAGATAGCCTCTAACCGTGAAGATTCGAATTGTACATTTTTCCGGCAGATGTATAAAGCTGATTTTTCGTTCCCCTCGACCGGAAATTATTCCGGCGCCTAATCTGGTTTCCCATGAAACTGCTGAAACATAAGGATTCGGAACGACAGCTACCTCATCTAATAAACTTTGTGTTAGTGCTTGCTGTACATAGGCTGCACGGGTGTTAAATTGAAAGACATCTCCAGATCTAAAAGGCTTGGCTGTGTGAATCAATAAAGTATCACCCATCGCAGGAAAAATCTTTTCGACAACTGTTGTATCAATAATCATACTGTCTGGAGAGACCCAGGTGGTATCGTAAATATCTGTTGGTTCAGCAAGAGCTACCTTCCAGCTTCTTTCTAATACACCCTCAGAATTCTCAGCCCAAATATAAATAAAATCATTTTCGATATTACCTGCAAAGAAACCATCGCTGTTATTATCTTTGAACCAAAATTCCGCCTTTCGCGGTTCGCTGGGATAAGTAACGTCCCAAACCTCAAACTTAGCTGGTTTGTTATTTGTTGAAGTATCGATATAGGTAGATTCGAAAGATATGAGATATTCAACGGGAGCACGAAATAGCTTTTCACCGGTACCTTTTTCATCTTTAACAATCAATTCATAATTGCTTCCGTCTGTAATCCAGCCGGAAAGTGAATCCACGTAACTAACCGAATCGTTGGTGACAATAAGCATGAGACCGTCAAAGACGGGGCTTTCCTCATTATCTATATCGCTGATGTTGGCAATTAATGGCAAATCAGAAGACGCTGTTTTATCATAAATTGAGTAAACGATTTTCAGCGAACTGGTGTCATCAAAAACAACAGAATAAGTATGATTCTCTTTAATTTTGAGTGGATCTAAAATCTGATAGGTAACCGTTCCGGTAGAGGGTCCGCTGATATGTTCAAAACTATTAACCACTGGTGCCTGATAGCCGGTGGCCGGTGGTTCAGGGGTAACGATGGCAGTATTATCTCCCTGACCTAGAATATTTCCCTGTTCATCCAGTTCAAATTCAATGGGAGATAAGCTTGGTGAAGCTTTAATTAAATTTTCTTTAAAACTTAGTCCGCGTTCATAAAAATCGTCATCATAACCTTTATCGTACGATACAACGGTGTAGTAATAAGTTTGCCCATTGATAACATTATTATCGGTCCAGGTATGCTTAAGACCACTATCGTTGCCCATATTAAAATTAGCTCCGGTGGGTTGGTCAATTCCCGGCTCTGAGCCTACACCGATGGGATGAGGCCCGATGAGGCCATTGACTAAATCAAATTGAGCTACCGGTTCCATATAAACCTGGTTACCATAGCTGTCGGTGATGGGATTGGCATCGGAAAAATCATACCAGGT
>JAGLYF010000019.1 GCA_023132435.1 Calditrichia bacterium
ACAATACCGCAGAAATCCTTTGGTCGATCTTCGTCAATGAACATCAGTATTTTTCCACTCAATTTAGAGGATGCGTATGTGATTTGAGAAGATCCAGGGTCGTTCAAAGTAATAGGCTTCCACACGATAGCAACCTGGTTCTTCTATTTCGAACACGAGCGATTCACCTTTCTGGACGGAAATACTTTTTCCGTCTTTGACCAGGTGCACCACTGCGGACTGCGGCAAATTTACATGTATGTGTGTATACTTATCAAATTTTAATTCGCTCCCAATTTCAACCCTCTGGGTTTTATTTTCGGCCTGAAAACGGAATCCTCTGGCATCACCACAATAGTGGTTAGAGATAAAGCATCGACAGTTGCGAAGGCTTTCGTAGAGGTTATGCAAATCCTTTTCATGATCCCCTTCACCGGCAAATGGTGTGTCTGTTAATATGTGAGTTCGGATAGTTTGAAATAAAACCTTGTATCGAAAAATTGTAATATGAAATAATCCCAAAAGTCTGTAAATATGACCATGAGCATCCACCCCTCCGATACCAACCACCTTTCTGTTTTGATTCGCCTGATCCCATTTTTCAAGAGTTTCTTCCATAGGCGCGATAATCGAGCGACGTGGATGCATTACACGATAGAACTTGTTAAAATGGGTTAATCCTTCCATCCACTCTGACATCTGATTCCATATTTCAATACCATGGTAATCCTTCGAATCCCACACCGTCCAGGGATAGGGGGGATATTTTTTCATGGCACTTCTTTTTTCGTCCGGATGGGCAATGATTCCAAACCCACCCTGATTGTTTACTTCCCGAACATATTCGGAGGGCTTCAGATGTTGGGGGAGTTCGGTATCCAGATTAAAGGCAAGATAATGATTCAGATCGTCTGCGTCATTTATTTCGTATCCGGTTGCAATGAGAACACCGTGATACCACCCCTCCATACCGTCCCGTTTTGGCTGGAGGGTATTATGGTCCGTAAACATCAGATAATCCAGTCCGACTTCGCTGGCAATATGTGCAATTTCCGGTATGGGACGCGAACCATCACTATATGTTGAATGGATGTGTATAACACCTACATATTCATGTAACTGATCATGCATCTTAATTTATACTTAATAATATTATACCAATAATTATTCCAACGCCATTGGCGGTTAGATCTTTCCAGGAAAAATAATTTTGTGGTTTATTTGAGTCGAAGATTTCCTTTACAAAGCCCAGGGTAAAAGTTGCACCTGCCCCAATTGCTTGTGACTTTTCAACAGAATTACCAAAACCTCTCAAACTAATTTGACCTACCAGGGTAGTACCGATCATACTCCCCATAACATGATATCCTTTGTCCGGACTCAGCCACCTATCTTGAGATTCCATTTTTTTACCTTTTTCAAAGGATTGAAAATATACCTTTAGGCTTTCCGGTCTATCCTCTGCACATAAGGGGATACCGGACTGAAGGATAAAATACAGGATCCCAATCAAAACGAGGTATTTAAAATTCAATATTCACTCCAAATGTAAATGCCTTTTCATCCGGAATATACTGGTAGGTTAGTTTAATCATATCATCAAATCTATAGAGATAAGCATCTACATAAGTGTCAACCAGGATGATCAGATAGGTCAATCCCATGTACCAGGTATTGGTTACCCGTTTATCTCTGTACTCGACATTACCCGTATCCCGGTATTTCTTTTCGTAATTATAAATACGACTGACAAAGTAAGAAAATGCTCCAAACGCTATTACCGATTTAATATACGATTCATTATAACACTGTCCCCATCCGGGTAACATGGCTGAGCGGGCTACAGCGCCCCAGGGTGATTTTAGAGGTTGATCACTGAACATATCCTGTGGCCAGGGTTTGTCATCTCCTCTGCGATGGCTTTCATAAACATCGACAAGATTCAGAGCATACAGATTTAAAAACAATAAACTATAACGACGGAGTTTCACCTTTCTTGTATAGGATTTTGTTTCCTGGTACCAGTAGTAATTATAGGCGATATTATATAAAAAGGATAAACTCAAACCATAGAATATTACCGCACGCCCCGGGTTTTCCTGTTCAATCTGTCCCCAACCCGGTACAATAGCAGAACGGATAAATGCAGGCCATAAACTTGTCTGAACAGTATCAACCAGATTTCCTTCGAAAAGTGTTTCATCCGGTATTGTATCAGTGGTAAACGAGGTAAATAGTGTATCATCACTTATAACATTTAGAGTTGGATCAGATTGGAGCGAATCGGTTGTTTGTGCACCCAATGATATGGAAAATCCCAGAGACAGAAATAGAATTAAATGTGTAATATATTTTTTACGATACAACAACTTCGAGTGCTTTCGGTAGAAGTTTAACATCAAGTGAATTGAGATTGAGTGAAAGTAACTCACCATCAACATGGGCAGCAAAACCTTCCTCTGAATTGATGGTTAACTGATCCGCTCTGTCAGTAGTTACCTGTTCCAGGTAAATATGTTTACCCGCAAAGACACTAAGCAGGTTTTGATATATCTCCCACTTCTTTAAATTCCTTATAATATTCAGGTCAAACAAACCGTCATCCACAATAGCATTTGGAGTCAGCTTAAATCCCCCACCGAGACTGATACCATTACCAACAGTGATCATAAAAAATTTTTCTTCTCTGCTTACATCATTATACTGAAGTTTAACTACCGGTGGTTCATAAGAGTAAATTGTTTTTAGAACGGAATACATGTAAATCGCTGTACCGCGCAGTTTATGAACCTTTAGAGTTTCATCTACGACCCAGGCATCAAAACCGATCCCCAAACCATTTTGAAAGTATCGATTACCGGCTTTGCCAATATCTATTGCCTGGGTTTTCATCGTTAAAAGAATATCCATCACTTCCATCAAACTATGCGGAATATCCAGGGCCCGGACAAAATCATTTCCACTGCCAACCGGAACAATTCCCAGTTTTGAATTTCCACCCATTAATCCATTAACAATTTCATTAATCGTACCATCACCACCAACAGCAACTGTACAATCAAATTGATCTCTGGCATTAGCTGCAAATTCTGTGGCATCTCCGGATTTGTTTGTATAAACCAGTTGAAAATCCATTTTTCGATCTTCACATATATTTTTCACTTTCTCAGCCACCCTGACAGCTTTTCCCCGGGCAGCAGCAGGATTAACGATAAAGTTAAAACTAGCCAATTTATCTCCGTAATTTCTGAAAGATGTAGTCCATCTTGGAGATGGACTACATCTCTGCTTAAAAAATAAATATTTATGTAGACAAATTAAAATTACATATTGAAGCTATTGTAAATTAGTGTTTTACGAAGTTCGAGTCAAATATTATACCTGTTTGAGGATTTCCTCTCAACCTGTCATGGCCGCTATACAATCAATTTCCACCAGAACATCTTTTGGTAATCTTGCCACTTCAACGGTTGACCGTGCTGGCACGGAACTGCCAAAAAAACTATCATAAACATTGTTTACCTTCACGAAATCAGCCATATTTTTCAGAAAGATAGTTGTTTTAATTACGGTATCCAGAGAGGCGTTTGCTGCCTCCAATACAGCACGCAGATTCTCCAGGACCTGCCTTGTTTGATCTTCAACATCTCCTGCAATCAATTCATTGTTTTCGGGATTGATTGCGATTTGCCCGGAAGTGAAAATCAGCTTCTCAAACTGAACAGCCTGACTGTAGGGACCAATCGGCTCGGGGGCTGAATTGCTATGAATTATTTTTCTGGTCATTGTTTCTCCTTATTATTAAAATTTTACAGATTTCATCTGAGACATCATAAATTTGAGATTAGATTTAAAAAATTAGAAATGGATTTGCAAGTCAAGATTTTTCCCTGGTACAGACGGGCCGGTGGGCCGTCTCATTATTCATCACAAAAACCTACGAAATTTTAGCATAAATTTTTAAACAACCCCCTTTATCCCCTTTTTCTAATCACGCCAGTAGGCGGATTCGCACGCCGGTAGGCGCATTTCCAACCTGCCGGCGAAGGGGGAATAGAGATTTGCTATACGACATTCAGTATCAAGCAACGAGTACCGAGCGACAAGGAACGAGAGACGAGCAACAAAAATATGTAACCCTTAATTTTTTGTCAAGGTAATTCCGGAATTTGTTTTACGTGAAACAAATTTATCTCAAAAAATTCAAAAATTTTAGGCAAAAAACTTGACTCTTAAATCCTGCTTAGTAATATGTTTGAGGGCGGAGGAAAGCGTGTGAATAACCTGTGGATAACTTTTTAATTATCCACAGGGAGAACGTCTCAAACCCCACCCACAAAAACTCTTCATCATTATAATTTTTATATAACTTAAATATTAACATATGTTTATACATGTTGTTTAACAAGAAAGTTATGGTTAACTTTCAAGAATACAGGCGCTTAAGTAAAAATTTATTTTAAATTTACCTGTGTGGATAACTTACTATTAGACGAGGGAAATCTAATATGTCCAATAGTTTAGAGGCGGCCCGAACTTCGCATGAAAATATTTGGAATGAAAGTCTGGCAATCATCCGGGAGAACATCAATCCCCGTAGCTATCAAACCTGGTTTGCGCCATTAAAAGCTGTTTCTGTTACGGATAATTTAATTATTTTAAGTGTACCAAATAAGTTTTTTTGTGAGTGGTTAGATAATCATTATCTTACCCTTCTGAAAAACGCTGTTGCACAGGTTGCAGGCCAATCGCTGGCAATAAGATACGAGATTATGGATCAACAACCATACTCTCCATACGCTGGCGAAACATTTGAACCGGAGATCACCTCTCCGAAACCAGCAACACCAAGAATCGAAACAAATCTTAATGCGCACTATAATTTCGAGAATTTTATTGTTGGTGACGGAACCAGATTTGCCCAGGCGGCGGCAAGTGCGGTTGCAGATTCACCGGGCAGTACGAATTACAATCCGTTGATTATTTACGGTGGAACCGGTCTGGGTAAAACACACCTGATTCAGGCTATCGGTAATAAGGTTCGTCATTTGCGTCCCGATTTAAAAGTGTACTATACATCGAGTGAAAGCTTTACCAGTCATTTTATCACGTCCATCCAGCAAAACAAAGCAATCGAATTTTCCACTTTTTACCGTTCCTGTGATATTCTTATAATCGATGATATTCAGTTTTTTAATAATAAAGGAAAAACACAGGAAGAATTTTTTCACACCTTTAATGAACTCCATCAGAAAGATAAACAGATTGTTTTGACATCTGATCGCCCCATCGCGGAATTGGGTTTTCTTGAAGAACGATTAGTTTCCAGGTTTCAGTGGGGATTAATCGCCGATATTCAACCACCTGATCTGGAAACCCGTATCGCGATTCTAAGAAAAAAATGTGAAGAGAATGAGTTGGAAATTCCCAATGATATTATTGAATATCTTGCTGTAAATCTTGTTCACAATGTCCGTGAACTTGAAGGAGCTTTGACCAGACTTTTTGCTCAGGTTTTACTTACTCAAACTGAACCGACAATCGAAGTGGCCCGTAGTGTCGTTGCCGAGATTGGAAAACCCAAAACAAAACAATTAACGATCGAGCAAATCATTCAGATGACCGCAAAACACTTTAATGTGCCTGAAGAAAGGTTCATGAAAAAAGACCGGAAAAAACACATTGCTCTGGCACGTCAGGTAGCCATGTATCTCAGTGTAGAGTTAACAAATCATTCTACGGTAAATATAGGACTGCACTTTGGTGGAAGAGATCATACAACGGTCATTTATGCGCACCGGATGATTAATGAAAAAATGGGGAATGATAAAACATTTAAAAACAAGATACAGGAACTGAGAAAACGACTAGCCTATCTTGAATAATTACCCACTGCTTCTCCTGAATCCTTTTAACCTTACCAAACAATTTTTAAACGATTCCTCACCTCCCGGAATCTCCAAAAATCCCGGTAGATTTTTAAACCGGTCGTCATTCATTAGATTTCGGAACAAATCTTCACCGATATACCCCTCTCCGATAACTTCATGACGATCAACTCTTGTACCCAAATCTTTTTTTGAATCGTTGAGGTGAAAAGCATAGATATTCTCCAGACCAATTTCTTGCGTGATTAGTTGGAAAGTATTTTGGTATCCTTTTTCCCCACGCAGCTCATAACCAGCGGCAAAAAGATGACAGGTATCAATACAGATTCCCAGTCTTTCAGGCTTATTAACGGTATTAATTATAGTTTTTAAGTGGCCGATTTTATAACCCAGATTTGTTCCCTGCCCTGCCGTCGTTTCCAAAAGAAGCAAAACATTAGACTCCGGAGATGCTTCAATTGCCCATAGCAAATTTTCGCTGATCAGTCGCAGTCCCCATTCTTCCCCTTTTTCCATATGTGAACCGGGATGAAAAATAAGGTAAGCTAAATTCAAATCTGTACATCGATTAATTTCATTCAGGAAAGCAGTGCGTGATTTTTTTAGTTTTTCAAGATCTGTTGCACACAGATTAATCAGATAACTGTCATGAGCGGCTAAATGATTTGGGTCCTGATTTGAGGATGATAAAGCGGATTTAAATTTTTTAATTTCGGAGGCGTTGTAATGTTTTTCCTTCCATTGATTTTGATTCTTCGTAAATATCTGGAAGGTTTCACACCCTATAAATTGTGCATTCTCCACCGCATTTTCTACTCCACCGGCAATGGAGACATGGGCGCCGACTATCACTTTATGTTCCCTTCTTTGCGGGCATGGCACGCCATGCCCCTACAATTCATATCCTTATTCTATTCCCTGCGCTCAACGTTGGTATAAAAGGGCGGGCACCCCGAAAAACGGGGTCTACGATGAGGGACCCGCCCCTACATTTCATAACTATTTTTATACAAAGCATATCAGGTATCACGAATCACGCATCACGTATCTGGATTCAGTGGACCTTTACTTTCTATACACGAATTCGTTTTTCGGTTTGAATATCACTAATCAATTCTTCATAAATTTGTTCAGTCTGCTTTTTCAGATCGTCTGTTGTGCCATTATTATCTATAACAAAATCGGCCCATTCCTTTTTATCTTCCAGTGGTATCTGTCGACGAACACGGGCGAGCACTTCTGCTCGTTTAAGATCATCTCTCTCCATAACCCGCTTTATGCGATTATCTAAATTAGCATAGACAACAATCAAAACATCAAACATCTTTTCAATACTTATTTCAAAAATCAGGGCAGCATCAATGATAATCAAAGGATATCTTTGAGAAAAACGTGCTGTTTCCATTTCTTCAATTACTTCAGCGACCATTCTGGGATGAATTATTTTATTCAGTTCTAAAGTTTTTGACTCATCTCTGAAAGCAAGGTGTGCCAGATGTTTTCGATTTAAACTTCCATCTTTAAAAAATATCTCACTACCAAAAACCTTTCTAAGTTCTTTTTGTAATGAAATATCTTTCTGAATAATCTGTTTTGCTTTTATATCAACATCAATAATCTTACATCCCAGATTTTGAAAAAGATTACAAACTGTACTCTGTCCGCTGCCAATGCCACCGGTTACTGCAACTAATTTTGGATTAGTATATTTTATTATTTTTTTCATAACTATTTTACGATTGTAAATTTACCTAATTTTGTCTGATTTTCAAAGGTCGCATAATAGATGTATATACCCGACGAAATCTTACTTCCGGACTGATCCCGCAAATCCCATCGGACGCCGCCATTCTGATCCTGTTCCTCAAGTTCGGTGACAAAATGGCCGTTAATATCAAAAATCTTAATCAATGTACCTGTTGCAATATTTGAAAACATCAACCACCCGTTTTCAGCCGTTGCAGGCTGAGGATATACAACCATTTGTTCAATATTATCCGATGCCGTTACCAGTGCAATCCGATTGCCATCTTCAAGTTTTACACCTTGCTGGCTTTGGAGATTATGCATAGTCAAATAGGTAGTGACACCTGAACTTAAACCATATGTATCATTGCTTAGTTGAAGGCGATATGCTTCTTCTGAATCATTTACTGATTCAACATTTAGAACAGAACCCGAAGGTTTTAGTTCATAATTTGAAATATCCAAAATGGTGTTTGAGTTCATGGGTACGTTAAATTTCAATACCAATGATTGATTACCTTCAAATCTCCATTCCTGAACATATGGTTTTTCCTCTTCCTTAAGCAGATATGTAAATGACTGAACCGAATCCTTTTCCGGCAATGGCGTTTTATTTGTATCTCTGAGTGCGGTCATTCCTATCTGATAATTAGCCCCGTATAAAAATGGATTAGAAAAACTAAGCAGTACAGCTTTTCCATTAAAAAATGCGATTGCTGATGTTGTGGGATTGTCCTCTGAGCGAAGATAAAAATTCATTGCTTTCAGCGTATTTATATCCATAGGCTCGCTAAAGTGGACCTCTATCTGATTCATATTCTTTAATATCAGCGTATCTACGGAAGGAGGCTGGTTTGGTACAGCGGATAAGGTTGCACTCAATTTACTTCTTTCAATTTCAAAGGAAAAATCAACGATTTGAATGGCATAATAATAGCGTTGGCTATTTATGACAGATGAATCGATATAAATTATCTCTGTAGTAGTAGAGTCATACCTGCTCAGGTTTTCACTACTGGTTCCCCGATAAATAACATACCTGTCCGCTCCGCCACTCTGCTTCCATTTAAGACTGATAAGATTGGTATCCAATGGGAAAACCTGAAAGCCATTGGGTGCCCCTGGGTTGGTGACAAGGTCCTGCTCAAATCCAATAATTTGATTCCCGTTGTTAAAGTAAAATTCACTGATTCCGTTTTGATCAAAATCATGGACTAAAATTGTATTCGTATTAACATTATTTTTATACCATACCGGTATCAAACTGTCTCCATTTGTTTTAAACAGATACAAATCCGGATATGGCGCCAGAAACAAATAATCTATTTCTCCTGATTTGATTAATCCTGTATTCACACCGGATTCAAAATCTCTCACATTCGCGTACCCATGAATATGGAGGTGTTGATCAAACTTGTAATGGTTATCCTGACCGGATGATATTATTGAAAAATCCCAGTATTGTCCATCCACCTGATGTTCGGATAGTATTTGGGTACCTGTGTGTGAACCAACGATCAATCTCTCCTCCCATGGGGAAAAAATATTTCCTGAAACAAAATAATTCGTCGCATCTTTTTGTGGCAGACTAACAAAATTACCGGAATCAAACATATCGTTACCAGCATTTTCATAGATGATCAGATCGCCATCATAATCACCATAATATATTTCTAACCGGCCATCATGATCCAGGTCTGCAATCTCGGTTCTCGGAGGTCCCAATTGATTTTCACCCGGACTGAGATTTTTAAAAGTGTACTTTTTCTGAAACTGATCATCCCCAACCGATTCTAATAAGACAAAATCCTGACCCTCTTTTCCAACAATTTCATTTATACCGTCATCATCTAAATCCGTAATCCTGCTTACCCAGAAGGCTCCGGTATCTGACCAAACAACTTCTGTGGGCCAGGCATTTGGTTGAATTGCCTCCACAAGGAAACTTTGCTGGCCATAACCAATTAGTAGTTCCTGTTTACCATCATTATCTGCATCACCGGCAGATCGTGGGATGCCCCTAAATGAAGTTTCTGATTGCTTGATAAATTGACCCTGTACATATTCGTAAATCGCAACCGGACCAAAAGAACCAAAATCATCATACACTGAAAGAACTGCTTCATAATTTCCATCTCTGTCAAAATCAGTTGCCTCTGATAGCATAAACCCGGCCGGCAGGGACTGTTCAACCTTTACAAATTCCTCAGGAATTATATTTCCTCTTGTGTTTCTTATTTTATAATATTGGCCATCATTATCATCTATCGTTGACAATCCACTCAAATTTGTGGCACGGATATAATATTCAATATCTCCTACCGATCTGAAAAGATAATAATGATGGTCGGTTTCATACTCAAGATGGATCACCTCAAACGGTTCGGTGCTTCCATAGGCTCTGTAAAAAATATCCGCAGAAGTGATGTCATCTGTTTTAAATTCAATAAGGGAAATAAATTCATCACCATCCAATGCTTCTAAATCGGTAAGTTCTGATATCAGGGGTTCAGTCCTGTCTATTGAGATGATGGAGCGATAGTCTAATATATCTCCAAGCCAGGTTTTCAGGTTTAGTTTAAGAATAACAGAAGTATCTGGTAGAGCATATATAGAAAAAACAGTAATTGTATCCTCAATAATCTGATACGGATAATCTGTTACCAGGTCAAACCATTCCAGGGGATCTTTTCCTAAACCGTAGGAGATACTCACTGATATCAAATCAGGATCATTCGCTGTGATTACAATTGGAATTGAATCAGAAGCAACACTGAGTCCCGACTGCGGATAATTGACATACAGACTGCTTTTTTTATTAACCTGTGAAGCCCGGTACATATTTAAACGTCCCGATCCCGAGCGTTCGTCCCAGCCGTGCACCCCTATGTCATTGACTGATGTTTTTAAGAGATTGCGGATTTGTTCAGGAGAATATTCCGGATTATTGGATAGAAGGAGACCGGCAGTCGCGGTTACCATGGGAGCGCTGAATGAGGTCCCACTGGCCATCTCATAACCGCCGCCGGCCCGGGGTGAGATGATCTCGACACCCGGTGCAACCAGATCAATTGTATGCCCCCAATTCGAAAAACCTGCTATTTGATCAGATTTATCAGATGCACCCACTGATATAGTCTCTGCCAGCCCGGATGGATAATGAGTGACATCTGTCCCACTATTTCCGGCCGAGGCAATGATAACGACTCCTTCAGAATAGGCATATTCAATCACATCTTTTAAAAAGCGAGAGACAACAACATCGCCAAAACTCATATTTATTACCCGGGCACCGTTATTGATGGCATATAAAACAGCGCGGGCCACGTCATCTTCTTCCAGAAAACCACCAGCTGTTCCTGCCCTAAGATTCATCACTCTGGCTCCCGGTGTGAGTGCTGCTATTCCCCGGGAATTAGATGTCTGGGCGGCGATGATACCAGCAATCCTGGTTCCATGGCCGCCTGAATATTCATCCATCGGGTCATTATCCGGATCCGAATAGTCACCACCATCAGCAAATCGTGGAGCATCGGTAAAATCCCAGCCAATCACATCATCAACATATCCATTTCCATCATCATCAAGATTATTTATATCCCCGGAATCAATCTCTCCATTTCCGTTTAAATCCTCCTGAGTATTGATCCAAAGACTACCCTGTAAATCCGGATGCTGATAATCGATACCGGTATCAATAATTGCCAAAATGATTTCATCATTAGCGACATATCTTTCCCACGATTCTACAGCCTGTATCTGTGAGTGATACCATTGATCATGATAAAGGGAGTCATTGGGAAGATCGATGTGAATTTTAAATGAATTATTCTCCTGCAAGTGCTCTATATAAGTGCTTTGGCTCAGTATTTCGACCTGTTGTTGCTTGGATTCATCAATACGCACGAGATACCAGCGGGCTATTTTCGAAAACGGGATGTCTGCAATTTGTTTAACATCTACATCTTCAGAAAATTTTAAATATTGTTTTACAAGTGTTTGTCGTGTATTTACATGAAATTGCTGAACTTCATTATTGAGAGAATCAGAAATATATACCAGGATTTCTCTATATCCGGCTCCATGGCTATAAGCCGGAATGAGATGTATGAAAAAAAACAGAAAAAGGATTATTAATCGGTGAGCAAATTTGATCATCGGACAGGGTTGAAGTTTATAAAATGAGAAAGATAGATGTGCTGCCTTTCAAATACACAGTGATTTGACTCTTATACTAATATTGGATTTACAAGTTCATAATTAGCAACGAATTATCACAACAATCTTTTAAAAGAATAAAATTAAATTCGTGTAATTCGTACTAATTCGTGAAATTCGTGGAAATGTTTTATAACGCAAAACTTGAATTACGATTTCCCCTTTTTTTCCAACCCAATAATTCTATCAAGATATTCTATTTTTAAATCCAATGCTTTGTTATCTGGTTGTTTTTCCTTGAGAGCTTCAAAAACAGCTTTTGCTTCGGTATATTTTTGTTGGGAGACAAGTATTTCGCCCAGGGTTTGACTAATGATTTTCGGTTGCTCAAATTTTTCTTCCTCTTCATCCGGGGAAGAATCGGCTTTATCTTCTATAGCTGGCTCTTCAATGATATCTTTAGCAGGCTCTTCAATGATATCTTTGGTAATATCTGCCAAATCTGGATCTTTATCTGGTTCAGATTGAGCGATTTTTCCCGAATATTCCAATTTTCCATGCAATATAGTTGTAAAATCATCTTTTACATTATCAAACTGGCTGAGATCAATCTTATCCGGAAAAATAGGATCCGGTTCGTAGAGACTAGCATTTTCTTTTTCTGGTTCAATAAATACATTATCTTTCTGGTCTTTATCTTCGTTTTCCAAGTCTATTTCTTTAGCTGGTTCGGGAGACACAGGGCCCTTTTTCACAGCTAACCATAATTCATATTCACCTAATTTTTTTGCCTCTTGAATCACATTTTCGTTTATGGGATCGAGTGTAAACAACTGCATCAGATATTCTTTGTACAAATCCTGGGATCCATTTGCAAAATATAATCCGGCAATATCTCTGATTGCTTTGATATGATTTGGATCATAGCGCAGAACCCGTTCCAATTCAGCGCGGGCTTCATCATTCAACTTTTTCCTTATATAGCAGCGGGCAAGGATATAATGCGCCTGGGCATAAGTTGGAAATTTTTTCAGCCCTTTTTCACACAATTTTATCGCTTCATCCAGTTCTCCTGATTTTAAGAGATTGGAAGCTAAATGTGCAAAAAGTATCTCTTTTCCGGGTTGATTGACCATATTTTCTGTTATTTCCAATTTAGGCTCTCCTATACTTAAGATTTATATGATGCTTGATCGAAAGATAACCAATAAGTGAGAAACCCGCAAAAAACATCAACATAAATAGAATAATCCAACTACGATCAAGGCAACCAAATATATGTTTAAAATAAGTTGATAAATCATGGTACTACCAATTTGCTAAAGTATTATCCAAAACATCTTGTGTAATTTCAATTAATGCGGTTTCTATTGCGTCATTTCTGGCGTCGAGATTTTCCAAACCACCCATGATTCCAAACCGGCGCAGGGTTTTTTCCCACCAGACTTTTCCAGATTTTATTTCTATGCATTTTACCTTAACATTGACATATACTTCATACTGTTCGACATCCTCACCCGTGGTAATAATTGCTGCTTTTTCCCGTATAGAGAGGATCGTTCCCGTAATTAATAAATCCGCCTTAGATTCAGGTACTACCTGGAGTGTGTTATCGTTGATAAATGCATCAATTACATTATTTGTAAGATCCTCTCTAACTCCCGGAAAGGAAGTGTTATCATCAAAAAGAGGTACGGCAACTGTCTTAATATCTGAAGGGATGGATCCTGTGAAAGAGTAATATCCACAGGATATAGAGAGTCCTACCAGCAAGGAATAAAATAATACGAGCTTATTATAAACCATATTCCTTAATCTTTCTGTAAAGTGTCCGTTCACTTATTTGAAGAGCCCGAGCAGTTTTTCGACGACTTCCGGCAAATTTTTGCAGAGTTTGTTTTATCATATCCCGCTCCATAGCAGCCAACGTTGTCGGTTTTAATTCAAAATCCTCATCGCTCCGGATCAATTCGCTCTCAGCCGTAGAATAATCACCCTTATTATCCGAAGGATAAGAACGGCCCTGCATATCCGCCAGCATATGTTTGATTTCGTCTATATCCAATTTTAATGCCCATAAAGTTCGGTAAATCAATTCGCGTTCCGCCTGATCGTGGGGTTTGTTCAGAGGAACGGGTAAATTTCTTGATTCCGATCGTATATTTAAATTTGCGCCAACAAAAGATGAATTTACGATATCACCCTTATTTAATATCAGCGCAGTTTCTACGAAGTTTCTCAATTCACGGACATTCCCCGGCCAGTAATACTCTTTCATTAATTTTATCGCATCAGGTGAAAAACCCTTAAATTGAAAATTTTCCTGTTCGGAAAATTGCGCTGTAAAGATCGTAACAAGTAGTGGAATATCATCCTTTCTTCGTCTTAAAGGTGGGATCTCAATGGTAATTGCTTTCAATCGAAAATATAAATCCTGTCTGAATTCCCCATTTTTAACCGCCACCTCTAAATTCTTATTTGTTGAGGCGATCAACCGTACATTTACTTTAAAAGTTTCTGTCCCTCCAACCCGCATAAACTCAGATTCCTCTAAAACACGCAATAATTTCACCTGGGTATTTAAGGCCATCTCCCCGATTTCATCCAAAAAAATCGTTCCCCCATTGGCTGCCTCAAAATATCCCTTTTTTTGACCAACCGCCCCGGTAAAAGAACCCTTCTCATGACCAAACAATTCACTTTCAAGAATACCTTCCGGAATGGCACCGGTATTAACTGCAATAAGCGGTTTATCATTTCGATCACTGAGATTATGAATAGCCTGCGCAACAAGTTCTTTTCCTGTTCCGCTTTCGCCAATGATCAATACAGATAGATCTGTGGGAGCAACTGTTTCAATAACACGGATAATCTCCTCAATCTCGGGAGAGTTTCCGTGCATTCCGATCTCTTTTTTAATATCAGAATATTTGTCTGCTGATTCTTGTGTCATTAAATATTTACAGATTATAAGTTATTGATTTAAAAGTGGTTAAGTTAATCATAGCCCGTTCTAAAGTCAAGATATCAATCTGTCAATAAGTCATAAACTCCCTTTACAAAGATTACCTATCTTCTTTCTTAAATACAGTTTCACCCTTTTTAATCGTAGCCATGACATGATTTATTCCCATGTGATAAGCAAGATAGTCAAGATTAGGGATATCCATCAGAACAAGATCAGCCTGTTTTCCCACATCGATGCTGCCGATTTCTTTTTCTCTCATCAGACTTTTTGCCGGTATAATCGTCGTGGCCCAAAGCAATTCACCGGTTACCATTCCAAGTTTTAAAGCAGCGATGGTCCAAATCAGCGGCATATTCTGGGTCATAGAACTTCCAGGATTAAAATCTGTGGCAAGAGCCACTTCGCAATTATACGACAATATTTTCCTCGCCGGGGCATACTGATCCTTGCGTAAGAAGAATGTTGTTGCCGGCAAAAGTACTGGTATTACTTTTTTTTCTGCCATGGCTTTTATACCCTTATCAGAGACCATCACTAAATGATCAGCCGTGGCCGCTTCAATTTCCGCTGCTAACTCAGCTGCACCAAAAGCGTGAAGTTCATCTGCATGAATACGGGCTTTTAATCCGTAATCTTTGGCCACTTTTAAAATTTTGCGGGTCTCTTCAATAGTGAAAACCCCCTTTTCACAAAAGACATCGCAATACTCAGCCAATTTACGTTCTGCTATTTCCGGCAACATTTCCTCGATGATCAACTGAATATATTTCTCTCGTCTTGAGCGGTAATCATCCGGGACTTCATGCGCTCCCAGAAAAGTCGGAACCATCTCCAACTCCTGCTCATTATTCAGTTCAGAAATAATTTCCAGTGCTTTTATTTCCCCCTCCCTGGAAAGTCCATACCCACTTTTTGCTTCTATCGTGGTTGTCCCATATTCAAGAAATGTTTTTATCCGGTTTTTTGTTATCGATTTTATTTCGCTCTTGCCTGCCTCGTGAAAACTCCTGGCACTATTTCTTATTCCGCCACCCGTTGCAGCAATTTCTTCATATGATTTTCCCTGATTACGCATGACAAATTCCGCTTCCCGGGTTTTCCAAAAAACCGGGTGTGTATGTGCATCCACAAATCCCGGAAGAACAGTAAGACCTTTCGCATCAATTACCCGGTTAACAGTATCCAGTGATGGATTTCTCTCAGGATGTATCTTTTCAATATATCCATCTTTAATAGAGATTGCGACGTTTTCACGATTGGTAATATCACCATAATCCCCATTCACATCAGGGCTATAAAGATGACCGATATTTTTTATTAGTATATTCATAGCGCGGCCAAGGCTGCAATCAAAAAAATGTCCACGAATTTCACAAATTATCACGAATTATCACGAATTAAAAAAATATATTATAAAAAATCCGTCCTGCCATCGTATAACGAGACCTCAGGGCCCGTTTTACGGGGGTCATCCGCGTTCTATAATAATCATTGCGTCTTCGTGAAATTCGTGGACCCATGGTCTTCCATAGTAAAAATAGTAATTGTTAGCGGGAAGATAATTTTTTGAATGATGTGTGCAATTTCTGCCAGGAATCCTCAAGCGCTTCTGATATAACTTTGGTCCCTGCCAGGACGGGCATATAATTTGTGTCACCATTCCATCGTGGAACCATATGATAATGCAAATGATCAACAATTCCTGCACCTGCGCTTCTTCCCAGATTCACACCGATATTGATACCGTGAGGGTTCATGGTTTCATTGAGCGCTTTTAGGGATAATTGTAAAAGGTGCTGCATATCCAGTAAGACGTCGTCAGTAAATTTTGTAAGGTCTGCTTCATGTATATACGGAACAACCATGAGGTGGCCATTATTGTAAGGAAATTTATTCATGATGACAAAACTCAGATTTGATCGATAAACAATCAGATTTTCCTTATCATCAGTCTCCTTTTGTTTCTGACAAAAGATACATTCCTGCTCATCATCCTGTGTACTTTTAATATATTCCAGACGCCATGGCGCCCATAGCCGTTCCATCAGGATTCTTCTTCTTTTTCTTTTTTGGCCTGTTTAATAATTTTTTCTGCAATATCTCCTGGAACTTCATCATAATGAGAGAATGCCCGGTTATGAATTCCTCTACCTGAAGTCATTGAGCGGAGGGAGGTAGAATATTTAAATAATTCTCCAAGAGGTACTTTTGCCCGTATTACCTGAAATTTACCTTCGGAATCCATACCCATTATCTTTCCGCGTCGTCCTGAAATATCACCCATAACATCACCCATATACTCTTCCGGAACCTTGACGGTCACATCATAAACGGGTTCAAGTATAACAGGTGTTGCATCCATGAATGCTTTCTGAAAGCCCATAGAAGCAGCTATCTTAAACGCCATTTCAGATGAATCAACATTATGGTAGCTACCATCAAAACAGGTTACTTTAACATCTACAACCTTACATTCTGCTAGAACACCTTTTTCCATTCTTTCGACAATACCTTTTTCCACTGCTGGTATAAATTTTCCGGGAATGACCCCACCTACAATGGCATTGACGAATTCAAATCCCTCTCCACGCGGTAATTTTTCCAGACGCAAATAACAGTCACCATACTGCCCCCTGCCACCGGATTGTTTCTTATATTTCCCCTGAGCTTCAGATTTTCTCTTTATCGTTTCACGATAAGGGATTTTCGGTTCTTCTTCTGTAACTTCCACATGGTATTTTTGACTAAGACGTTTTAGAATGATTCCCAGATGCATCTCACCCTGGCCGGAAATGATGGTTTGTTTCAACTCAGAATCAAACTGGGAAATAAAGGTTGGATCCTCTTCATGTAAGGCGTGAAGACCAACACTTATTTTTTCTTCATCACCCTTTGCTTTAGGTATAATTGCCGTTCTGATTTTAGGTTCAGGAAAGGCAATTTTAGGAAATTGAACCTCACCCGTTTTGGCACACAGAGTATCACCTGTATGGGTCGCCTTTAATTTGACAACAGCGCCAAGATCACCAGCCACCAAACGGTCCACACTATTTTTATGTTTACCATTTAAGACAAATAACTGTCCGATACGCTCATCCTTTCCTTGCGTACTGTTTAACAAATCATCACCAGACTTCACAGCACCGGAAAAAACTTTTAAATAAGAAAGTTCGCCAACATGTTCTTCGGATATTGTTTTAAATATAAGAGCAGAAGTTGATTCGGTAATATCAGTTTTCTTTTGTATTTCTTTACCACCTTTATCCAGGGCAGTTAGCGTTTTGATATCTGAAGGTGCCGGGGCAAAATTCGTAATAACATCATTGAGCCGGCGCACGCCTACATTTGTTGTTGCTGATACACAAAACACAGGATAAACTTCATGATTCAGGATCGCTTTTCGTAATCCATCCCTGAATTCATCCTCTGTTAATTCACCGGCCTCGAAGTATTTTTCCATCAGGGAATCATCGCTTTCGGCCACCGCTTCAATCAGTTTCAGATGCAGATCATCTGCTTTGCTTTTTAAATCATCGGGAATTGCTTCCTCAGTGTATTTACCACTGCCATCTGTCGAGAATTTCATTAGTTTCATCCGTATGAGATCGATGATACTATTAAAACCGGGTCCCACCTTCACCGGAAATTGGGCACTCACCACCTTATGTCCAAAACTTTCGTGAATGGAATCAAAAACAGCATCATAGTCCAGATTCTCTTTATCCAGTTTGTTTATAACAATCGTTCGGGGAAGACCAAGATTTTCTGCTGCTTCCCAAACCATTTCCGTGCCTACTTCTACGCTACCTGTGGCAGAAATAACAACCAGAACACTCTCAACCGCGCGAAATGCACCAACAACTTCACCAAAAAAATCAGAATAACCGGGAGTATCAATAATATTTAGCTTATGATCATTCCAATCACCATGTAAGAGAGAGGTGTTAATAGATATTTGTCTTTCTATTTCATCGGCATTGTAATCAGAAACGGTAGTTCCCTGTTCAATAGTACCGATTCTGTTCGTTTCACCCATATTAAATATCATCGCTTCGACTAAACTTGTCTTTCCAGCGCCGCCATGTGCACCAATAGCGAAATTTCTTAATTGATCTGTTTTATATGTTTTCAATTCTCCTCCTTAACCGCCATTTTTTGAATTTATCAATAAAAATGAATGGCTTTTAAGGTAACAAAATCATCTTTTTTTTTCAAGCCAAATAAAAGGACTTTGAGGAAAACATATAAAAATTTATTTGCTTCGGAGAGTACTTTTATTATGTAGGGGATGGAACTACCTTTTTGCCATTAATTACTTCTGCGATTGTAGAACTCAAAGTTTCTATTTTGTATGGTTTTACGAGAACAGCCTCAAATCCAAACCGTTTAAAATTGGCCAGTACAGGATCATTAGAATACCCACTTGAGACAATTGCTTTTACATTCGGATCTATTTCCTTTAACTTCTGGATTGCTTCTCTGCCACCCATACCACCAGGAATCGTTAAATCAATTATGACCAGTTTAAATGGATTATTTTTTATTAGTGCCTGTCTATACGATTCTAGTGCCGTTTCACCGTCAGGCACGGCTTCAACATCATACCCGAGATGGGTCAGAAATTGTACCGATAAGTCACGCACCATTTCTTCATCATCCATAACGAGAATCCGGCCATCTCCGTTCTTAATGATATCACTTTTCTGATGCTTTGAATGAACCTGACTCTCCGAGGCTGGTATAAAAATTTCCACATCCGTACCTTCGCCAATTTTTGATTTCACCTGAATATGACCATCATGGCGTCTGATTATCGAGTAAGAGGTCGCTAATCCTAAACCGCTCCCCTTTTGTTTTGTAGTGAAATAGGGATCAAAAATCTTGTCAATATGTTCTTCAGGTATTCCGATTCCTTCATCAGAAATGACAATTTTGACAAACTTACCGGGTTTGAGACCATGAGGCAGATTTTTTTGCAGGGTAATATTTTTCATATTTACTTTAATTCTTTTGCCATCAGGCATAGCCTGCTGAGCATTAATAATTAAATTTTGAATAACCTGACTAATTTGAGCAGTGTCTACTTCAACGGACCAAACATCAGGCGGACATGTATATTTGCAGGTAATCATAGAGCCCCTTAAAACAAAACCGGCGGAGTCTTTAATGATATCACAAATTGATGCAGTTTCTTTAACCGGGGCACCCCCTTTTGAGAAAGTCAGTAACTGATGAGTCAGATCTGTTGCCTGAAGCGTAGCTTTCTCTGCCTCACCCAACACTGAGTGTATATCACTCCCCTCCCCAGAATAAAGCTTTCCGAGTGATATATTTCCCAGAATTGCCGTTAAAATGTTATTAAAATCATGAGCTATTCCACCTGCTAACAAACCGACCGATTCCAGTTTTTGGGCTTTTTGTAATTCCACTTCCATCTTTTTCTTTTCAGTAATATCACGAATAATCGACTGACCACTGGCTTTTCCCCTGAGAATTGTTGGCGCTCCCATAACCTCCACATCAAATTCGGTACCATCTAATCGGACCATTTTCTGTTCCATTGAACCAACTTCTTTTTTCTCTCTGTATATTTTTTGGACTCTCTTTTTACCTATTTCTACAAAATCAGGATGTGCTAAATCTATTAATGGTCTGCCTAATAATTGGTCGGCATTTTCTGCCCCATAAATCTTGACAGCTGCCTGATTGACATAATCTATTATCCCCTCACTATGAACTATAATCGCATCCGGAGACCGTTCAATTAATCGTCGATATATTTCTTCACTTTCCTTTAATGCGATCTCGGCTTCTTTTTTCTCTGTAATATCTTGTTGCATACCCCATCCACGGACCAGACGATTATTCTCCACAATTCCAACAAAGCTAACTAAAACAATTCTGACTCTTCCTTTTTTATCAAGTTCATAAAACTCTGCATTTTTCAATCGGTAGCCCGATTCAACAAAACGACGCAATTGTTCCTTATTCTGATCAACATCCCGCATTAGTCCTGCACTTAATTTGATTCCGATTATCTCCTTCGATGAATCAAAGCCGTACATTGCAGCCATCGCATCATTACTATCAGAGATATACGCGTATTTAAAAATATGCTCAACCTGCTTCTCGACCGAAAGTTTTGTCGACAGAGGTTTTTCAAGATCTATACACCAAATCGCCTCTGTGCTGTATCTCATAAAGGTCTCATATTTTTCTTCACTTTTTTTAAGGGCCTCTTCCGTTATCTTTCTATCAGTGATATCTATCCCTACACCATGAATCGTATCGATAATTCCCTGATCATTTTTTACGGATATGGCATTGTCATAAATCCAACGTATTTCACCATTCTTTCTCATGATTCTGTATGTTATATTAATTTTAAATCCCTTAAGTACTTTTGCCAAAGCAGTTTTTACAATTTTCAGATCATCAGGATGGATGATTTTCAAAAATTGTTCAACCTGGTTCTCATCTTTAGGAAAATTCTCCGGATCATAACCAGAAATCTCATAGTAAGTATCAGTGATAAAAACATATTCCAGCGTATTTCTTTCCCTGACCGCCATTGTCCAAAAGTAAGCATTGACACTGCCGGTAACCTGTTTCAATTTGTTTTCAGCTTCAAGCAGTGTATTATATGCTTTCTGTGTTTTTTCTTTTTGATCAAGAAGATCTTTGGTACGTGAGTGAACCATTTCTTCCAGAAGAAGATTATTTCGGTTTATTTTTCGCACCCGGTATCGGTGTATGCCGTATACTGAAAGACCAATTGAAAATGCTATAAATACAAAGAACCAACCTTTAAGCCAAAAGGGAGCCGAGATTGAAAATCTAAAGGAAGCTGCTTCTTCTGTCCAAATATTATCGCTATTCATTGCTTTCACTTTAAAAATGTAATCACCGGGAGAAAGATTGGCATAAGTAGCATAGCGCTCGTCCGTCA
>JAGLYF010000190.1 GCA_023132435.1 Calditrichia bacterium
CTCTGCGTTTAAAACAAAACTATTGTACCTTTTTTGAATACTTTGTAGTTAGAATCGATTAATCGTTTCTTGCATAATTTCACCTGATTATGTATATTCTGTCGAAAAATGCTACATATCTCACCCTCTACGGCGAAAAATTATACAACAAATTAAGAAATGGATAAAAAAGTAAACAGTGTCTATCGATTTGCACCCAGTCCTACCGGCTTGCTTCATGTAGGTGGAGCAAGAACCGCAATATTTAATTGGCTTCTGGCTAAAAAAGAAGGTGCCAGATTTTTGCTCCGGATTGAAGACACTGATGAAAAACGTTCAAGCAAGGAATCACTTGATCAGATTATAAACAGCCTGGACTGGTTAGATATTAAATGGGATGGATCACCTTTATTTCAGAGTAAGCAAAAAGAGAGACATAAGCAGATTGCTAATGAATTACTGGAAAAAGGAAAAGCCTATCGGTGTTTTTGTACACCGGATATGTTGCGGGAGGAGAGAAAAAGAGCAGAGGCAAACAAAAAGGCTTTCCTGTATAACGGTCGATGTCGACAACTTATTGCATCTGAAATTGAGTCCAATCTTAAAAACAACAAACCGTTTACTCTGCGGTTGAGGATTGATGATGGTGAGACGACTTTTAATGATCTTATCCGGGGAGGCGTAACTGTCAAACATGCTGAATTGGATGATTTTGTTATATTACGTTCTGATCGATCTCCCGTTTATCATCTTGCGGTTGTTGTTGATGACCACGACATGGGAATTACACACGTGGTTAGAGGTGATGATCATCTGTCCAATACTCCAAAACAAATTCTTATCTACGAAGCATTGGGATGGCAAATTCCAATATATGCACATGTTCCTCTGATTTGTGGATTTGATGGAGCGCGGTTATCAAAGCGCCATGGGGCAACAGCGGTGGAAGAATTCAAGGAAAAGGGATTTTTGCCGGATGCTCTGTTTAATTATCTGTGTTTACTGGGCTGGGCACCCGGAGATGACCGGGAACTCATGTCCCGTGATGAAATCGTTTCTAGTTTTTCACTGGATCGGATAAGTAAAAAGGATGCAATATTTGATGAAAAAAAACTAAAGTGGATGAATGGAAAATATCTGTCTCAACAAAGTAATAATCACCTAACAAATTTACTTGGTCCCATATTAGCAAATAAGGAACAGGTTAAAATTGAAAAAGATAGACAGAATTTTCTATTCCTTATAGATTTAGTGAAAACCCGGGCCCAAACCGTGAATGAGATCTATGAAAACATTGAATTCTATTTTAGTGATCCCGGGTCTTATGAAGAAAAAGGCGTTGATAAATATTTCAGAAATGATGACGCGATTGATTTACTTGACCGTCTAATGTCTCAATTAATAAAAGAAGAAAACTTTGATGCTGAGAATATGGAGAAGATTGTCCGGGGACTGGCTGATACCCTGGGAATAAAAGCAGGAACACTGATTCATCCATTACGGCTAGCTCTTACCGGTCGGACGACAAGTCCCGGGATTTTCGATGTAATGCAGATTCTTGGCAGGGAAACAGTGATCAGGCGAATTGAAAAAGCCCTGACAAGGAGTTATATGTGAAAACAAAAATATTAATCGTTGATGATGAAGTTGATGTTCTGGATTTGATGCGGGAGCTATTTGAAAGTCGTGGTTATCTTCCCCTGACAGCTACGAATGGTGTTGAGGCTTTAAAAGTGGTTCGGGAAGAAGAACCAGATATGGTTATCACTGACATTCGTATGCCCGATATGGATGGAATGCAGTTGCTGGAAATTCTAAGTAATAGTTATTCTAATATTCCGGTAATCATGGTTACTGCTCATGGAACAATCGAAACTGCTGTAGAAGCTATAAAAATGGGTGCAAAAGATTATATCCTAAAACCACTTAGATTGGATGAAATTCTGGCAAAAGTGGAAACAATTGCCCAATTAAAAAATCTGGAAAGAGAAAATGAGTATTTGAAAAGCCGACTTGCCTACCGGTTTAATTTTAAAAATATTATAGGTAAAAGCGAGAGTATGAATGAATTATTTAAACTGATTCATGATGTTGCACCGACGGCCATAACCGTATTAATTCAGGGTGAAAACGGAACTGGTAAGGAACTGATTGCAAATGCGATACATTTTAATAGTCCGAATGTGAATAAACCATTTATAAAACTAAATTGTGCAGTCCTGGCGGAAACACTGCTTGAGTCAGAACTTTTTGGACATGTAAAGGGTGCCTTTACCGGAGCAATAAAAGATAAAGTCGGACGATTTGAATTAGCCGACAGGGGAACCTTATTTCTTGACGAGATTGGGGAAATTTCACCCAATATGCAGGTAAAATTATTACGCGTATTGCAGGAAGGGGAATTTGAGAGAGTAGGAGAAGCAGAGACGATTAAAGTTGATGTGAGAATTATCGCAGCAAGCAACCAGGATTTAGAAGAGAAAATCAGGGAGGGAACTTTTCGCCAGGATCTGTATTACCGACTCAATGTTATACCGATTCATGTTCCTCCATTGAGAGAGCGTAAGGATGACATAGAATTATTAGTCTATCACTTTTTTGAAAAATTTGATGAAGTTTATAAAAAAAATATAAAGAAAATTGATCCGGAAGTGCTCAGGGCACTTGAAGAATATGATTGGCCGGGAAATATCAGGGAATTGGAAAATTATATGGAAAGGGCAATCGTTCTTAATAAAACAGATAAATTATCTCTGAGTGATTTTCCTGAAACGATAGGCCATAAACAGAAGACAGTTGTTGAGTTTAATGAGAATGATGGTCTTGTCGGTGCCATTGAGGCATATGAAAGGCAGTTAATATTAGCTGAATTAAAAAGTAACAAGGGAAATAAAGCAAAAACAGCCCAGAAATTTAAAATAAACCGTAGCACTTTTATGTCAAGACTAAAGAAATATGATATCAGTTCTTCGTAAGTATATTTCTGAAAAAAAATAAGAACCTGATCTTCCATAAACCACGGATTAACACGGAAAATTACACGGATTTAATTTATTTAAGGATGATTTGGCTTTAATAATTTTATACTTTTCATAAAGTCATATTATTTTTTCTAAATGCTTTATTTTCAATACTCTGTGTACATCCGTGCCCTTCCGTGGTGAATAATTTCATCTAAAATAATTATTAAAAATATCAATTTTATCTTCAAGATATGAAATTAAGTGGACGATAATACTTAACAAAGTGGAAACATTACCCAAAAAAGATTATATGCTTTCGGGACAGATTTAAAAGAAGGAAGGAAGGCGTAGTTGGCTGTACAAGTAGATAAGATTGATGGCGAGTATCCGGGAAGAAAGGGCGAGGAGATTATTCGTGAATATGATCGAATGATTGAGGAGTTGAGAACACGTCTGAACGTCTTAAGCACATCACTGTTTTTACTGCACGAGTCTTCCAATACGGACGATCCAAAAGCAAAACGCTATCTGAATAGTGTAAATCAGGAAATGGAAAGAATTCGCAATATCATTTCCCAATATCCAAAGAATTCCAAATAATTAAATTTTAGAAAGCTGGTTTTATATGTCTTCTGAAGTTCCAAAAATATTAGTTATTGAAGATGAAGATCAGGTCAGACAATCGTATGACGATATGTTTTCTTTTTTTGGATATGAAGTTGAGTCCGTCCCTAATGGCCGTGAAGGTATGTCACGGATTACTAAGAAGGATTATGATATTGTCGTAACTGACCTCAATATGCCGGAAATGAATGGCATCGAGGTTTTAAAATATATAAAGAAGAAAAAACCCTATATTGAAGTTATCGTTATTACCGGTTATGCCACTCTTGAAAATGCAATTGAGGCGATGAAGGTCGGCGCCTATGATTATTTTGCAAAACCGATAGATATCGAACATGTCCGTATCGTCCTCACAAAATGTGTGCAAAAAATACAATCCCGAAAAGAAAATGAAGAACTCCGTTCATTAACTCAAAGATTAAAAGAACTCAATGAACTGAAAGATAAATTTATTACGATAACTAATCACGAATTACGCACACCTGTGACAGTCTTAAAAGGATATATTGAACTAATTGATTATTTTCTCGAAGACAACCGGAATGAAAATATTAATGAAGCGATCGAAATTGTTACTGAAACCATGCGTGAATTGGTGGGAATCGTTGAGCAGATGCATGATATCTCTTCATTTGATTATGGTAAAAAACGTCTGGTAACGGTTGATGTGGAGATTGAGAAGATACTCGAATTGATATATAAAGAAATGAAAGTATTATTCGAAAAACGTAAGATTAAGTTTGATCTTAACCTCGATAGCTCTGGTATGATTGTATCTGGTGATGATAAACAGCTAAAAAGAAGCTTGCGTGAACTCCTGCAAAATGCTCTCAAATTTACTCCGGAAGGTGGCCATGTTGAGTTAGAGTATTCTATAAACAAAAAAAATAAAAAATTATACATTAAGGTAAAGGATGATGGAATAGGTATTCCAGGTGATAAATTAGATCTTGTATTCGAGCCTTTTTATGAGGTCCAAAATGTGATAAATCATATGACATCGAAAACTGAGTTTATGGGAGGGGGTATTGGTTTAGGTTTGACTCTTGCCAAAGAGGTTTTTGAATCTCATGAAGGGGAATTATTGTTGGAAAGTGAGGAGAACCGTGGTAGCACCTTTACAGTTGTTTTACCCTATAAAGATCCTCAAAATCAGGATAATGAACCATCCGCTACTGCCTAATAGGTAGTGATTTTTTTTATTGAACTATATCGCTTGTTTAATTCTTCTTTTTTTAACCCGGCCAGTCGTCTGAAAGAAAAATCTTCCACACAAAATGATGCAACAACAGTTCCATATATGATTGCTTTCCTGAGTTCTGAATCTTCAAACCCCTCATTTTCAGCTAAATATCCTACAAATCCTCCGGCAAAGGAGTCACCTGCTCCGGTTGGATCAACCACTTTTTGAACCGGAAAAGCGGGAGCGACGAAATAAGAATCCTTACTCATCAGAATGGCTCCATGTTCCCCCTTTTTTACCACGACAACGTCAGGTCCCATTTCCAAAATTTTTTGACCACCACGGGTCAGGTTTGTCTCTCCCGTTAATTGTTGGGTTTCTTCATCATTTAATATAATAATATTTGATTGTTTAATTACCTCATCCAGGGCAGATCTTTTTCCGGATATCCAAAAATTCATTGTGTCTGTAACAACTAATTTTGGATCCGTGATTTGATTTAAAACCTGCAACTGCAGATCCGGATCAATATTTGCCAGAAAGACGATATCGCTGTTCCTGAAATGTTTAGGAATCTCGGGCTTAAAGTTTTCAAATACATTCAGATGGGTAAACAATGTATCTCGTTTATTTGGATCATCGTAATAGCGTCCCCCCCAGCGGAATGTTTTACCTTTTTCTGTATATAAACCATCAAAATTTATCGGCCGGTTTTTACCAAAATCGATCACCTTCAAATCAAAATCCTCCCCGACAACACCTACCACATTAACCGGGGCGAAAAAACTTGCAGCATTACTAAAATAAAGAGCAGAACCACCTGGTGAGTCAAGAAAAGACTGATGTGGGGTCTCTACTGTGTCAAAGGCGATGGAACCAACAACTAATATATTCATAAATGTTCCTTTTACATTTTTTCCGGCGCTGTGATACCCAGAATCTGACAACCATTATAGATTACAACTCTTGTTGCCTCGCATAATGCCAAACGTGCTTGAGTTAATTGTGTATCATCACTAATCACCCGGCAGATAGTATAAAATTTATGGAATAGTGTAGCTGTATCTATCAGGTAATGTACAAGCCGGTGGGGTTCAAAACTATGGGCACTGTATTCAACGGTAGCAGGGAAATCTATTAAATGTTTAATGAGATCGAGTTCCTCTTCGGAATCCAATAAGGTAAGCTCGGGATTCTTCTCAAAGGTAATGTTTTTTTCCTGACCAAATCTGACGATACTGCATATTCGGGCATGGGCATACTGTACATAAAAAACCGGATTTTCATCTGACTGAGTTTTTGCCAGAGTGAGGTCAAAATTAAGATGAGAGTTCATATGACGCATAAGAAAAAAGAATCTGGTTACATCCTCTCCAACTTCATCGATCAGCTCATCAAGAGTAACAAAATTTGCTTTGCGTGTGGACATCTTAACCTTTTCAGTTCCTTCCATCAGAGTTACAAATTGGTGAATCAGTACTTTGATTTTAGATTCATCATATCCCAGGGCTTTAACTGCCAACAGAACATCAGGGTAAGTATCGATATGATCGGCGCCAAAAATATCTATTATCAATTCAAAACCGCGTTTTATTTTTTCGACATGGTAAGCAATATCGGGGAGGCGATATGTTGGTTCACCGCTACTCTTTATTATAACCCGATCCTGTTCTTTACCCAGCTTACTGGTCAGAAACCAAACTGCTCCATCCCGTTCATCAACCAACCCTTTTTCTCCGAGTGCCGAGACTACTTCATCTATCTTTCCCTCGTCATAAAGAGACTTTTCATTATAAAATACGTCCATCCGGAAATTCAGCCGGGCAATTGTATTTTTAATATCTTTAAAGACTTCCTCTTCTGCTTTTGTTGTAAATATTTCCGGATTTGTTTCTTTTTTTAATTTTTCACCATTCTCATCCCGGATCTGCCGGGCTATATCGATGATATAATCCCCCTGATAATAGTCATCAGGAAATTCAATTTTTTCCCCCAACTGCTGCAAATAGCGCAGTCTGACTGAATCACCCAGAATTCGCATTTGCCTTCCAGCATCATTAAAGTAATATTCACGGGTTACATTATAACCGATAGTTTCAAAAAGGCGGGCAATTGAATCACCTAAAACAGCCTGACGGCCATGGCCTATGGTCAGAGGTCCGGTTGGATTCGCACTTATAAATTCTACCTGGGTCTTTATACCTTTACCCTGATCAGACTGACCATATTTTTCTTTCTTCTTGATGATATCATAAAGTTGGATATAAAAAGAATTCGGGGAAATAAAGAAATTTAAAAAACCCGGTCCGGCAATATCGATTTTTTCAATATATTGAGGATCTATTGGTATGAAGGACTGAATTTCGGTTGCTATTTGTCGGGGATTGGCTTTTAGAATTGTTGCCATTTGCATGGCGATATTGGTTGATAGATCGCCAAACTGTTTCTGTTTTGGTTTTTCAAAGTTTAAGGAGAGGTCTTTAACACCCTTGGATTTCAAAAATCGTTCAATTTCATTACGAATATATTGCTCAGCCTGCATTTTCTATGTCCATCACAAAATCAATCTTCGCATCACCCCAGAGTCGTTCCAGCCCATAGAATTCTCTTGTTTCCGGTTTGAAAACATGTACGACAACATCGACATAGTCCAATAATACCCACCGTAAAGAGTTATACCCCTCTTTGTGATAAACTCTTATTTTTTGTCCTTTTAGTTCTCTGACAATATGATCTGCTATCGCTTTTATTTGTGTGTCAGAATCTCCACTCATCAGGACGAAAAAATCTGCAATACCGGTCATACCATTGAGATCCATGACAATAATTTGTTTTGCTTTTTTGTCCAGCGCCAGATCGGCTATTTTATATGCTAAAGTTTTTGATTCAAGAGATGTCAAAAGTCGATCTACCCAGGTGTTTATTGTTTAATGTATTTTTTATAGTCTTTACCTACCACCAGGCTAATATCATAAATTGCGGCAGGATTTTCCCGGCTCTCAATATTTGTCAAAGGAATTCCCAATGTCTTCGCTATGGATTTTGCCTGTTCAGCCACACCAATCTGGTCAATAATAAATGTCTGGTCAACTCTCCAGAATACTTTCCCATTCACTACATAATTTTCTGTATTAACAACATCAAATCCATTTTCGCGTAAAAGAGACTGGAATATCCTTGCCACACCATTGACACCACAGCCATTCAATATCTCAACCTGTATTGTATGTACCATTGGAGGTGGTTGTCGTTCTTCTTCCTCAGGTTCAGCGGGTGATGTTGTGATTTCTTCTGTGCCCGATTCGGGAGGTTGAGTATCATCTTTTTGCAATTTTAAGTTATAAAAATAGTAGCTCAAAGATCCTAGAACAACCACAAGGGTAAAGAAAAATAATATCTTTCTACCACTTCGCTTTGGTTTGGGCGGAGAATAATAGGAACTTACTGGTGGACTTGAAGTAGTTTTTTTATGAATAATCTGTGTAGATTGTCTTCTTTTTCTACGCAATCGTGCTCGATCTTATTGAATTTATATATCTGATTTTTTATATAAAAAAATAACCGGATCAGGTAATCCGGTTAATTATAGAAATAAGTTTTTATTAACCCGATTACCAATCCCTTTGAGTAATTCCAAACGGGCTTCGGTAATTACCATAATATCCCTGGGAATAAAAAGCAGGTGCTCTTTCAAATCTGATGAATATTGCTGAATTTTCAGATGGCAACCACTTTAATTCTGCGCCCCCAAAAATTTGTACATCATTGAGATAACTATTTCCTGGCATAGAATTATAGGGTGAATTCATGATCCCCAGTTTGGTCGTTAGAAACAGATCATCACTAAAACGATAATTAAGGGTATTGACATATGTGTTGATCATTGCCCCTCCGCCGCCAAATGCTGTATACGACATAGAAATATTATGACTCATATTGAAGCGGGAGGGATCGAGAAATCCAAGCATAACATCTTTTGCCTGAGAAAATTCTAATGATTCCGAAATGTTTGTTTTATTAACATCCTTTTTCAACTGACCAAAACCTAAGGTAGGAATGATGATCAGTATTAGTATCAAATACCCAAATTGTTTCATCATATATCCTTTTTTTCAGAAATACTATGAAAAAATATTAAGTCAATCCCTCAATGTCAACTTTTTTTTATTAAACGACGTGTATTTAGAATAGTTTCAGCCTTCCGTAATTGTTCAACAGTATTTATACCCCGGGTTTCATCAAAATTTTCAGCCAGTTGGGCGACAACTTTTTCACCACGATCCACATAAATCTTCACCACATCCGGTAAATAATATTCCCCCTGAACATTGTCGTTTCGAACCTGATTTAGATTTTCAAATAAAGGTTTTGTCTTAAAAAGATATATTCCAACATTGATTTCCTTAATCTCCAGTTCAGGAGATGTGGCATCTTTGTGTTCCACTATTTTTTGAACATTCCCCTCGTTATCGCGAATAATCCGTCCATAACCAGCCGGATTCTCCAGGTTTGCCGTAAGGAGTGTGGCAATCGCTCCTGATTTTTGATGAGTGGTAATCAGTCTTTTTAAAGTGGATTTGGTCAACAAGGGTACATCTCCGGATAAGACAAGCAGGTCATGTTCGTAAGAACCAAGTAAACTTTTGGTCTGCAAAACGGCATGAGCTGTGCCCAGTTGTTCGGCCTGAATTGCATATTGAACCGGATACTGATTACAGAGTTCTTTTACTTTCTCTCTCTGATAACCAATGATCAGGACGGTTTTTTCTGAGCCGAGAGATAAAGCAACATCAATAACATAATGAACCATTGGCCGGCCGTTGATTGGGTGTAAAACTTTTGCCAGATCTGATTTCATTCTGGTACCCTGACCAGCTGCCAAAATTACCGTGGAAAAATTCTGCAATGAAAACACTCCTCACAATTATTAGCCACAAAGAAATATCTATATTTTATGATCGATGATTCCGCCGCCGATAACCAGATCGTCAGAGAAAAAAACAGCCGATTGTCCCGGAGTGACGGATTTTTGCGGATTATCGAAAACAACACGCAGTTTTCCATCTTCATCAGGAAAGACCGTTCCTGAATGACCCTCATCATTATAGCGAATTTTGATTTGTGCTTTTATCGGATTAGTTATCTCTGCCAGACTTATCAAATTTATCTGATCCACGATGAATTCGGTGCAAAATAAAGATTCCTGATTGCCCACGGTGATTGTATTGTTTTCGGAATTAACATCGATAACATACAAAGGCTCAGAAAATCCACCACCAAGCCCTTTCCTCTGTCCAATGGTATAAAATGGATAGCCATTATGTTGACCAACGGTCTTACCGTTTGTATCGATCGTATCACCATTGGCTACTTTTTCTTCCAGATCGGGACGTAGATTTTTTAACAGCCTGTGATAATTATTGTCCGGAATAAAACAGATCTCCTGACTTTCCTTCTTTTCTGCTGTGGTCAGCTGAAACTGACGGGCTAAATCACGAACCTCTGGTTTGGTCAAATCTCCCAGCGGGAAAATTGTTTTGGCCATACTCTGCTGTCGGATCCCCCAGAGCGCGTATGACTGGTCTTTATTTTTGTCGATAGCACGGTGAAGTTCATAGCGATTACTCCGTGGATTAAAATGTGTCCGGGCGTAATGTCCGGTGGCAATGTAATCCGCCCCCAACTCATCCGCTTTATCAACCAGGGTGCCCCACTTTATTTTTGTATTGCACTGGACGCAGGGATTCGGTGTACGGCCAGCGAGATATTCATCAATAAAATTTTCCACAACACCTGTGTGAAACTGTTGACTAAAATTCAATATATAGTGAGGAATATTATGGGATACACAGATCTCACGGGCGTCGTTAAATGATTCAAGAGAGCAACACCTGCTTTCATGATTAATATTTCCACCAACCTGTTCAAAATCCCAGAGTTTCATTGTGGCGCCAATAACGTTATAACCCTGGTTTTTTAACAAAATAGCAGCTACTGAACTGTCCACACCACCACTCATGGCTATAACAACAGTCTTATTTTTTTTATTCTGGGACATTTGTATTTAATATGGTTATCAATAAAATATCCGGATGATAAGCCCCCCTGGAAATCGTTGGTTAAGATACACAGGTAGGTACTACTGAAGATTTTTTGTAACGATAGTTTCTGTGCCTGTATCTGAAAATTTAAATTCAAGTCCATCCATCAAATTTCGGATTAAAAAAATACCCCGACCACTTTCATTAAGCAGATTCTCAGGTGCCAGGGGATCTTTTAATTTATCAGGATTAAATCCACTTCCCTGGTCGATTATTCTAAGTTCGATTTTTTCCTGATCAACAGTAAATACGATGTGAACAAGTTTATCCGGATCATTGTTGTTTCCGTGATGAATCGCATTATTTACGAGTTCGGTTGTAACAATTCCCAAATCATCACTATCGCTTTCAGTGAGTTTCGCATACCGGGCAACTTTACTACTCAATTTTTCCACATTCTCCAGATATTTTATATCACTGGAAAATTTCAGTTCAAATTTTCGCGGTTTTAAAGAGACCATTACTCTATTTTCCGATATCAGTTGTATTTTTTAAAATATAGATAAATGGTTATATTATTTCAAAATATTTCTGATTTTTTGTATGAATTCAAATATTTACTATGACTGTTAATTAGCCTGAATTATTCAAATTAAAATGTGATGAAGATTATAAGTAACATATAATCAAAGATTTAATTCCCCCTTTGCTGGGGCTGTTGCAGAATCGATAAAATTAGCCGTAAATGTCATACCTGCGAAAGCAGGTATCCATGGATCCCCGCTTGCGCGGGGATGACAACTTGGGTTGGGGTATAAATTCCCGCTGGAGTTTACCCCGTACTTGATGCGGGGCGGGAATGACAATTTAAGACTTTTTCAGCACTAAAATTGTTAAATATTGATAATCTGCAACAGCCCCTGCTAAGGGGAAATTAAACTTTTGAATCATCTTTCCGATGTTTCTAATAATAAATTATCGGAAGTCAGAAGAGAAACAAGAGTAAATATGGAGAAGTATTGAAAGGATTTAATTTAAAAAAGTTCTTTATTTTTCAATTTCCCTGGCAGCTCTTAATGCTGGCAATCTTTATCCAATCTTCAATTGGCTCACTCAAATTGCCTGGTATTGAATTTGATCTTGCAGATAAAATTTTACATTTCTTAGTTTTTGGGATTTTAGGAATTCTGACTGCAAAAGGATTGAGAAATGCAAAGAACAGGATTTTGAAAGAGAATTATACTTCATTAACTTTTCTGATTTGTATAATATATGGGGCATCGGATGAAATCCATCAGTATTTTGTACCTGGTCGACATGCCTCATGGGGGGATTGGATCGCTGATACCCTGGGTATTGTAATGATGGTATGGATTTATAAACGTGTTATAGATTCAAAAGAATTAAAAAATAAAAAACCGGGCGAGGACGGGGCGGTGATCTGAAATATAATCGACATAGTGTGAAAACTCCTCGTCAATTTTTAATACGCGCGTTAAACCTCCATCGTATTCATTTCTGGCATCATTGGTTATAAGCAAATGATCAATGGAACTTCCAAAATTGCTTATATATGTTGGCTCGTCTGCAATTGGTAATGTTAAAAATTCATAATTTAAACTGTCATCAAGAAAAACCTGAAATACATTATCATGTGGTGGATCATCTAATTCGTCATTAAAATCGCCCAGAATGAGGATATCTTTTTCAGCGCCGGTCAAGAGATAGGTGTCAATATAATTTTTCAATTTCTCACAGGCTTCTCGTCTTCTCTCTTCACATTCCGGATCAGCAAACGCTTTTAAATGCAGAATAATTAATATAAAGTCAAAAACCGTATTGTTTTCTTTCTTTACCGTCACAAAAGTGACAAGCGGCGGTCTGGGAAAAGCCCAATCATCATCGGTAAAGATTTGTTCAGGATCTGAAATTGCTATGATGTCTGATTTATAGATTATCCCCAACCGCAGGCCATAATCGGGTAATAAAGAAACATATCCCTGGTAACCATCCAGAGAGTCGATCAAACTCAGAAAAGATGTTCTCTCGTCGATTTCCTGTATGGCAATCAAATCGATATCAATGTCACGAATTATCTGGGTGAGATATGGAATGGTGTAATTCCGACTTTTGGGAAAATGTTCGATATTCCAGGTGGCGATATCAAAACTCTCCTCGGACCCGTATTGGGATACCTGGATATTATCTATAATTACTTCATGTTTTTCATCGAGGACAGTTTCGCCATCGCATCCGGCTGAAATAAACAGGCTAATGATTAGGAATACTGTTAAATAGATTTTCTGCATAGTATGATAATTTAAGACCAATATTCATTTATCTCCAGTTTAGAATACTAAATAGTTTAAAAATTGTTCCTGCGTTGTGTCCATTACCTGCCCGTTTACCCGCTGACCGGGATGGGCTTGGGCCTGTTGGTTTAAAAAATCAGATGGGTTTAAATGTAAAAATTTTGAAATAAAATCTGCAACTCGTATATTTTAATGTTGAGCTACTAAGCATCAAGGAAGTGAGGAAAACTATGTATAAAGCAATGATTGCTGGTGTTGGGCATTATGTTCCTGATCAGGTTATAAATAATTTTGATTTTGAAAAATTGATGGATACCTCCGATGAATGGATACGCGAGAGGTCCGGAATTGTGGAAAGACGTTGGGTGAAAGATGGAGAAAATAATCTGGACCTGGCAGAGAAGGCATCTTTACAGGCCTTAGAACAGGCCAGTATGAAACCGGAAGATATTGATTTTATTATATTTGCAACACTTAGTCCTGACTACTTTTTCCCAGGTACCGGATGTTTGCTACAAGAAAGAATGGGATCTTCAACTATTGGTGCACTAGACGTCCGTAATCAATGTAGCGGATTTATTTACGGACTTTCCATTGCTGATCAATTCATAAAAACAGGGATGTACAAAAACATTTTACTTGTTGGATCAGAAATACAGTCAAGGGGCCTCAACATGAGCACCGAAGGAAGGGATGTAACGGTTCTTTTTGGTGACGGTGCAGGGGCAGTTGTCATTACCCGCTCAGATGATCCACAAAAAGCAATCCTTACGACGCATTTGCATGCAGAGGGCAGGCATGCGAAAGAACTTTGGTGCGAAGATCCAGGAAGTGTGCGAAATCCCCGTCTTACGCACGAATTAATAGATACGCCGAACGTTTTTCCTTCCATGAACGGAAGGTATGTATTCAAACATGCTGTGACAAGATTCCCTGAAGTTATAATTGAAGCATTACAGGCTGCGGGGGTCGATAGAAGTGATGTGGATCTGGTTATACCCCATCAGGCCAATCAAAGAATTACAGATGCAGTTCGAATGAGATTGGAATTAAAAGAAGAACAGGTTTACAGTAATATCGCAAAATATGGCAATACAACGGCTGCTTCGATTCCGATCGCTATGAGTGAAGCAATTGCTGAAGGAAGAATAAAAGACGGCTCACTGGTATGCCTGGCCGCCTTTGGCAGTGGCTTCACATGGTCTTCCGCCTTGATCAGGTTTTAGTGAATGAGGTATAGAGGTATAGGGGAATAAGGGAATAAGGTATAGGGGTATAAGGTTATAGGTTAAAATGCCAGGAAAAACAAATCCACTAAATATTGTTCAAAATGAATCTTTACGCCGGCCGGAATGGTTGCGGGTAAAATTTGGCTCAGGTCGTACATTTACCAATGTACGTCATCTGATGAACACTAAAAATCTGCATACAGTGTGCGAAAGTGCCCGTTGTCCTAATCTGGGAGAATGTTGGTCCAGAGGTACGGCAACTTTTATGGTTCTGGGTGATGTGTGTACGCGCAGTTGTACTTTTTGTAATATTAAAGTCGGAAAACCTGATCATTATGATTTAGATGAGCCCAAACGCATCGCAGATGCGGTGAAAAAGATGAATATCAGACATGCGGTTTTAACAATGGTTGCTCGTGATGATCTTAAGGATGGTGGCGCCCATATCGTTGCTGAAACAATAAAGGAAATAAAAAAGATCCAACCCGGTTGTTCCGTGGAAGCTTTAATCTCTGATTTGAAAGGTAGCAAAGAAAGTCTGGAAATAGTATTGGCATCACAACCCGATATATTAAACCACAATCTTGAAACGGTGAAACGATTACAGAAAGCTTTACGTGTACAGGCGAGATATGAAAGATCACTGCAGGTATTAAAATGGGCAAAGGAAGCAGGAGCGGTTATTAAATCAGGAATAATGGTTGGTGTGGGTGAAACCTTTGAGGAAATTGTGGAAGTCATGACTGATCTGCGTGAAATCAGATGCGAGATATTGACGATTGGCCAATATTTACCACCTACAAAAGCTCATTATCCTCTCCAACGTTATTATCATCCCAATGAATTTGATGATCTCCGGGAATTGGGATTCGAGATGGGATTTACGCATGTTGAGTCAGGTCCACTTGTGCGCAGTTCCTATCATGCAGAGGAAGCTCTTCCCCAAAGATAACAGATTATAATCGCCGCAGGCGATTATAATCTGTTATTTTAAAAGTTAAACTATGAGGTATAAAAATGTCACTTCATAAAAGTATAATCTTAATATTACTCGCAATTGTTATTTGGGACAATGGTTGTGCAAAAAAAGATGGAATGGCAGTTCCGGAAAAGATTAGTGAAAAGAAAATCACCAAATTGCTTGCTGGTGACGAGGCAGTAATGGTAATAGATAAATTGCACGGGCTGGAGGTTGCACCGGAAGAAAATATTATTGCCGAATATGGAGAGGACCCAAAAGACCTGCTCTATATCTCTTATTATAAGGATGAAGATCAGGCCAGGGATGCATTTAAATTAATGATCAGTAAAATGATGAAAACAGACCAGGGGCCGTTTACTCATATTCGCGCTTTGCCGGACTATGGGGATAAGGTATATATGAGTATTGGGATGGGAGCAATTCATTACATTTATTATTCTTCTTATTATATTTTATGGTTGCAAACCTATCAGGATATTGGCCGTGAATTACCAGAGGATTTACTTGCGCTCTATCCGATATAAAAAGTAACCGCAAAAACACAAAGGAATAAATCACAAATAACAAATTTCAAATGACAAATAAATTCCAATTTCAAATTATCAAAATGATTACTATAAGTGATTTTATATTTTGGTCATTGAGTTTTGATGTTTATTTGAGATTTGTTATTTGAAACCTTGGCATCTTCGCGGTTAAGTCGTAAAAGCACAAAGTAGAATATTATTTCTTGCACCTGGATAAGGTTTTGGTTACTTTTATCAATCTACATCTTAAAATTTTGTCAAATATTTTAGATAAAAGAATTTAATAATAATCATACCGTCCGTCTATATATACTAAAGTGATTTGAAAGCATATTAATATGGGACAATCCAATTCAATACCAGAACTGGAACAATTAAAAACTGAAAACCACCGACTGAGAATTGCCGTTGAGGAATTATCGGTATTAAATGATATTGCCACTGCTATCAGTTCTACACTTGAACTCGATCGTGTGGTCGCGATGATCGTTCAAAAATGTGTAAAACATCTGAAAGGGGAACAGGGAGCAATATGGTTACTGGAGGAGCAGGATCAGGAGAAACCGTGGGTTACTGTCGTACGCACACAAGATTCAGAGGTTACTGGTTTACCCTATCGTCTGGATACCCAGCTAACCGGCTGGATGATTAAAAATCAGAAACCACTGATCGTTCAGGATCTTGAGACCGATGAACGTTTTCAGATTACAAAAAATGAAGGAAGCTATCTTCGTTCCTTACTCGCTGTACCGCTGCAACAAAAAGGAAAAATGATTGGTGTATTGTCGGTGTTTAATAAGCGCGGGGAGGAAGGTTTTTTAGATGAAGACAGTCGATTGCTGACCATCATCGGAGCGCAGTCTGCCCAGGTAATTGAAAGTGCCCGGCTCTATCTGGAAGAGCAGGAACTGTTAAAGATGATGCAGGAAATGAATCTTGCCCGTAAAATCCAGACCAATTTATTGCCGGCAGAACCACCAAAGTTGGAAGGTTATGAAGCATTTGGTATCAGCATTCCGGCCAAAGATGTTGGGGGCGACTATTATGATTTTATAACCAAAGATAATGATAAAATGGTTTTTTGTCTTGGAGATGTTTCGGGAAAAGGGATGCCGGCCGCCCTATTGATGGCAAATTTACAGGCGACCCTGCGCGGTCAGTCGATGGGTTGTAAAAGTGCCCTGGATTGTTTAAAAACGTCAAACCAACTTCTTTATCACAGTACGGATATGGAAAAATACGCCACCATGTTTTATGGCATAATATGTTTTAAGGACCATCAACTTATATTCGCCAATGCCGGACACAACAACCCCTTCCTCGTATCTCAGGATGGATCAGTGCGGAGATTGAAAACTGTCGGCATTCCTCTCGGTTGGTTAGAAGATTTTGACTATACCGAGGAGAAGATACCTTTTAACACTGGTGATATACTGGTAACATTTTCTGATGGGATAAGTGAGGCAATGAATGAGCAGGAGGAGGAATTTGAGGAGGAACCAATCCTTGATATCATAAAGCAGAACTTATCTGCATCTCCCAAGGAAATTACAGACAACATTATTGAAGCGGTGCACAATCATGCCGGCAATGCTCCCCAGGCTGATGATATGACTCTGGTTGTAATTAAAAGAACATGATGTTAGCACCATATGTACTATTTAATTTGTGGAGTAAATTCTTCATTATGGTTATATCGTTGTACAGTGCTTTGCACTAGACATACTATAATAGTAAATCGATTCAGAGCAGGGAAAACAGAAGCAGAGGAGAATATCAGTGGTTTGTATTGAAAAGGAAGTCGATGATTTAATGGTATTAACACTGAAAGGAAAATTGATAGTCCAGGAAGAGACCGATAAACTTCACACCTGCATTAAATCAGTACTGGACCGGGATATTAACAAAATAATCCTCAATTTAAAAAACCTGTCACGTATTTCGAGTATCGGGATTGGTGCAATTATGAGAGCTTTAACGATAGTGCGTGATGCGGGTGGGGATTTGCGTCTGGCCGGACTGGATCCTAATGTTAAAAATATTTTAGAGATAACAAAGATTATTGGGGTAATCCGGATTTTTGATCAAAGCGATCAGGCGATTGCCAGTTTTACATAAAATAATTAATGGTTAAACTTACGTAAAGGTGAATATTATGTTCATGCGACTTTTTCACCTGAAGGCAAAATCTGATAAGGTTGGTGTATTAATTTCATTCTATGACGCGATTGTAATTCCCGAGTTACAAAAAATTGATGGCTGCCTGTTTGCCGGTCTTCTCCAAAGTAATACGGATATAACCGAAGGAATATCTCTTACACTCTGGGATACAAAACAACATGCTGAAAATTATGAAGGAAGCGGATTATTCGAAAAATTGCTGGACCAGGCCAAATCATCCCTGGCAGAATCAACCGAATGGAAAATCCAGTTATCAGAAGATCTTGAGTTAGAATATAAACCTGAAGATGAAGGACCGGAACTGGAACATTATATTGTTACGGTACATGAACGTGTCAAAGAAGACTTGTTCAGACAGCATTCTAAAATGTATGTACGGATAGTATCCCATATCTTGCAAAAGGATAAAATTGAAGAGTTTCGTGATATCTTTACAGATGAGATATTACCAGTACTACGAGAGACAAAAGGCTGCCGATATGCATATCTCATTGAAAGTATGCATCAGGAAAATGAAGTGATTTCCTTATCAATCTGGGATAGTCAGGAAGATGCAGTAACTTATGAGAAAAGTGGCGAGTTTGATAAACTGATAAACAAATTAAGACCGACATTTTCTCAATTCTATCAATGGAAAATGGCATTGGATAAAGATACGGTAAAAAAAGTAAGTACAACCGATGATTTAAAAGTTACTCATTACAGTGTGGTGACTGGAAAAAATTTACGAAGTTCCTTTCCTGAAAACAGATAATTGGTGTGGTTCAACTAAAAATCTTATCATTTTTTACTTGGATTTACTGACATTCGTCCATATACTCCTATAGTATTTTGAAGTAGATTACTGTCGTTCTATTTATTACATATTTACTTTTATTATTTTATCAATCTCTAACTCAATCTGACCTCAAGAACATGATAATTCGTAGAGAGGTAACATGTTACGTCTCCACAGCCTAATCTGAATTGGCAAAGTGAATCATATTTTAATATTAAGTCAGGTGGTAGATTTGCAATTTAATGGATTTTAATCATGATCGGTGAGTCTGTTTCGCATTATCAAATTTTGGAGAAATTAGGTGGCGGGGGTATGGGCGTGGTGTATAAAGCCTACGATACACGCTTAAAAAGACAGGTCGCTCTCAAGTTCTTATCATCTGAATTGTGTCACAATGAGGATGCGAAAATCCGTTTTATGAGAGAAGCACAGGCTGCTTCTGCACTGGATCATCCCAATATTTGCAATGTCCACGAAATTGACCAAACAGAAGATGGACAGCTTTTTATTTGCATGACCCTTTGTGAAGGCGACACCTTAAAGAAGAAAATTCAGGACGGACCTCTACCTCTGGATGAAGTAATTACCATTGCTCTCCAGATTGCCCGCGGTCTGGCCAGAGCGCATGAAGTAGGTATATTTCACAGAGATCTCAAACCAGCCAATATCATGCTTACTGAGCAGGGGGAAGTGAAAATTGTTGATTTTGGTCTTGCCAAGTTGTCCGGTCAACAGGATTTAACAAAAGAAGGCTCTACCATAGGAACGGTGGCCTATATGTCCCCGGAACAAGCGAAGGGTCAAACATCCGATCACCGAACGGATCTATGGTCTTTTGGGGTTATTCTTTATGAACTCCTCACCGGAGACTGGCCTTTTAGAGGAGATTATGACCAGGCGGTTATCTATTCCGTTTTGAATGAGGAACCGGAAGCGATTCAAAATTTACGAAAAGATGTGCCAGTTGAACTGATCAATATTATTACGCGGTGTCTGATGAAAGATCCGAAAGACAGATACTCATCAATGGATGATATTGTCCTGATATTGCAACAACACCAGCAAGGCATCACACCTGCCAGCCGTTTATATCTCCTCGAAACAATGGAAGGGGTAATTCAGAAATTAACAAGGTACAGACTCCCGATAATCATCGTTGTTACCCTATTTGTTATATTTGGCATATGGGAGATTTTTTTCTCTTTCAGTTCACCCAGGTATCTTGTCGTTTTACCATTCAGAGTTATTGGAAAGGAAGCCATTGATGATTTCTACCGTGATGGAATGCTCGAGATAATAAACAGTAAACTTACCCAATTAGAGCAGTTTCAGGAAAAACTTTGGGTAATTTCAGGCAGTGAGGTTAGAAATCACAAACTTACCAGTGTTGCAGAAGCACGTGATATTGTCGGTGCAGATCTGGCAATTACTGGTAGTATAGGACAAACAGATGGTTCTTTTAGATATACGTTAAATCTTGTAGAAACAGAATCATTTATCCAACTCAAGTCAAAGGACCTGACTGTAGAAAGAAATGCAGCATCTATTGCGGAAGCGAAAATTATAGACAGTATCGTTGAGATGCTCAATCTGGAACTGGGGCAGGAATCAAGAAGTGTTCTCTATGCAGGGGGAACAAGTCTGCCAGATGCCTATGACTACTATGTTCGGGGCCGAGGCTTTCTGACACACTCCGAAGAAATTAATAATATTGAGACAGCAATTTCCTTGTTTGAGTTGGCTCTAGCCGCTGATAGCACCTTTCTTCTTGCCTATACCGGTTTGGGTGAAGCTTATTGGAGAAAATATGACGCCACAAGAGATCCTCAATATGTAGAATTATCTAAAACATCCTGCCAGAAAGCGATGAGCCTGGAAGATCAACATGCTGAGGTAAATGTCACTTGTGGCATGATATTCAGTGGAATCGGCGAATATGAGAAAGCAGTTGACATACTTCAAAAAGCGTTATTAATAGATCCGAATAATGCAACAGCCTCCCTGGAATTAGGCCTGGCTTATTTATTACTGGGAAATCTTGAGCTATCCCGAAAAACATTTGAGACAACTGTTAAAAACCGGCCCGGATACTGGCAGGGGCATAGCTACCTGGGTTATTTCTACTATGTAACAGGTGAATACAAAAGGGCAGTGGATCAATATCAAAAAGTAGTCGAGCTGATACCCCATAGTGATGTAGGATACAGAAAACTGGCAGCGGTCTATTTTCAGATAGATAAACCAGAAGAGTTTATTGTAGCTTCTGAGAAGGCGATGAAGATAAAACCTTCATATAGTGTAGTTAATAATCTTGCTGTTTTTTATTACTACTCCGGCGAATACGAGAAGGCAGCAAAAATGTTCAAAGAAGTACTTGCTTATAATATTCATGATTATCTGATTTATGGAAATATAGCAACAGCCAGTTATTTTACCGGTCAAAAGGACAGTGCAGAAGTGTATTATAAAAAAGCGGCTGAATTAGCAGAGGATGAGAGACAGATTAATCCACGGGATGACTTTATTTTGTCTAATTTAGCCGGTTATTATGCCAGACTAGATAGCACTGATAAAGCGTATCGACTGTTAGATGAAGTAAAAAACCTGGATCCGAAAAACCTTACAGTCATCTTTAATATGGGTGATGTCTATGAGCAACTTGGTGACCGGGAAACCGCACTTTTCTGGATGAAAAAAGCAATCGAGAATGGTGCCACATTGGCTAAATTTAAATTAAATCCGGGATTAAAAGAATTGATCGCCGATCAGAGATTTAAGGAAATTCTCAGTCAGGTAGAATCTTTAGATTAAAAAATACAAACAAGGATTTGTTTATTTAGATAATATATATATGGAGGTGATCGTTATGAAATTTAGATATGTCGTTTTACTTGTTTTATTTCTCAATACCACTTTTTGTACCAGGGACAAAAATTCAGACAATGGAGTACCTGACGCTCCACCCGTTGAAGATACCGTCAGTGTCATATTAAAGTATGACAAAGAACAACCATTGGAATCCCAATATCGCATTCGTAAAGTTAGCGTAAAACAAAAAGGCAAATTGAGATTTACCAATGATACAAAAGAAAAAGAAACCAGTGTAACATTTATCATTCCCAATGCAGATCTATTATTCGAGGATTTTAGAGGTTACTACGCTTTCTCAATCAATAATATCACCTATTTGGTGATTACTGTTGGTAAAAATGGAAAATCAAAAGTATTGAAAATTCATGATGATGCTAATCAGGGAGCGGGCGAGGTCGGCAAAATATATCCTTATTCAGCCTATTGCCAGGATGCGGGGGTTATGGCAGAGGGGGACTCTTCTCCCGTTATTATTATTAAACCCGGGAGCTGAAAGTGAATAAGAATTAGACCACGGATAAGACACCTGCCTCGCAACTGGCGGGGATATAACACTCAGTACCGAAAATAATTGACGCTTTTATTAAAAAAAGGTATATTTTGGCAATTAATATTTCTCAACCACTTCGAAGAAGAGGAGGATCAGCTCAATGAAATTTAAAGATAAAATCGAGGATGGTATCGGCATTCTGACCCTAAAAGGTAAGTTAATGGGATATCCGGAGACTGATGAATTACATGATGAGATGAAAAGTTTTATGGGGCAGAAAGTCAATAAAATCATTATCGATCTCAATGGTGTTAGCTGGATGAATAGTATGGGCATTGGTGCATTGATGCGTTGTCTTACAACCATACGCAATGCCGAGGGTGATCTACGCCTGGCACGGATGAGCGAAAAAGCGCGAAGTGTTTTTGTGATATCGCAGCTGATCAGTATATACAAGATTTATGAGACTGTTGAAGAAGCAATTGAGAGCTTCAAAAACGAATAGTCTTCGATCTTATTTCGATATTTTTTAATCCCCAGCTATTGATAACCTGGGGATTTTTTATTTGTGTGAATTAGAAAATTTGTTTGCCATTACAATCTGAGATAAGTAGCTTCAGATTAAAGTATCTAATATCCTTCACTTAATATTAAACCAATTTCATGTCAGTAACCGGTTCAACTATTTCTCATTACAGAATCCTCGACAAACTTGGCGAGGGTGGAATGGGAATGGTCTACAAGGCGGAAGATCTTAAATTAAAAAGAATAGTGGCCATTAAAATTCTGCCCCCATCTCTCACCAGGGATCATGAAACGCGGATGCGGTTCAGTCAGGAAGCACAGTCTGCTTCGGCGCTGGATCATCCCAATATTTGTACCATCTATGAAATTGATCAGACCGAAGATGCTCAGATCTTCATGGTCATGGCTTACTACGATGGTCAAACGCTTGACAAGAAAATAAAAAGCGACCAGATCCCTTTTAAAGAATCTCTCGATATTTCGATTAAAATTGCCGAAGGCCTGGCAAAGGCACATAAGCATGGTATTGTTCACCGGGATATTAAACCGGCCAATATCATGGTAACTGAGGATGGCGAGGTAAAAATTCTCGATTTTGGTCTGGCAAAATTAGCTGGTCAGGCCAACCTGACAAAAGAACATACGTCGCTGGGTACTGTTAATTACATGTCACCTGAACAGGCCCAGGGTGATTTGGCGGATGATCGAACGGATATCTGGTCCCTGGGGGTTTTACTGTATGAGTCGATTACCGGTCAGTTTCCTTTTAGGGGTGAATATGAACAAGCTGTTATCTATAGTATCATCAATCAGGAACCTGAACCATTAAACAAATTCAGAAAAGGTGTGTCTGCCGGCATCGAACAAATCATCCGGAAAGCATTGGCAAAAAATCCTGCCGATCGCTATCAAACTGTTCTGGATATGCTTGAAGATCTGCAAAAGGTGCGGAAAAGTGTGGAAGAGGGTACGGAAATAAAAATTCCGGGCATGAAAAGGAGTATATCTGCAAGCAGTAAGAAAATATTCGCTGGTATCGTTGGAATGGTTGTTTTGATATTCCTCCTGTATAAATTTTGGTTTGGTATAACAGACTCTGTTGAGCAGAAGTCGATCACGGTCCTTCCTTTTGAGAATTTAAATCAGGACAATCAGAATGCCTATATTAGTGACGGGATTACAGAAGATATTACAGTTCAGCTATCAAAAATATCCGGTCTTCGGGTTATTGCCTATCGGTCAAGCAAATCATATCGCAATTCTGATAAAGATCTGTCACAGATTGGTGAGGAGTTGCAGGTGGATAATATCCTGATTGGAAAAATTCGACAGGAAGATGATCTGATCCGAATAACTGCTCAGTTGATAGATGCCGATGTCGGTGAACAGTTGTGGGCGGAAACCTATGATCGAAATTTGGATGCAATATTTAGTATTCAGAGTGAAGTTGCTAAGAAAATCGCTTCCGCCTTACAGGTTGTCCTCTCCAGAGCGGAAACAGAACAAATTGATAAAAAATATACTGAAAATCTTTCAGCTTATGATTATTACCTGAGGGGAAGAGATTATTATAATCGCTTGCGTTCGGAGGATAATCAAGAAGCGATCAGATTATTTAAAAAAGCATATGAAGAGGATTCGGATTTTGCTCTCGCCTATGCCGGACTTGCAGATGCTTATGTCCAAAAAACATTACGGTTTGGCGCTGACTCCCACTGGTTAGACTCAGCGATTGTACATTGTGATCGGGCATTAATTATCGATCCATATTTAGCCGAGGCCCATAAGGCATTGGGATTGATTTATTATGCACGCAGCTGGTTTGACAAATCCTTAAAAGCAAACCTCACAGCGATCGAACTTAATCCCAATTTTTTTATGGCCTTGCATAATCTGGGCTGGATTTATCTGAATCAGGGTGATTTAGAAAAGTCCGACAAATGGATGAATAGGGCCCGTCGTGTAGATCCAACATTTGCAACCAGTTATATCGGATCCGGGTTGATAAATTTGATAGTCGGAGACTATCAGAGAGCAGGGCATCTTTTTCGATTTGCTTGTGAAATACAACCGGATCATAGACTTAACCCGATGATCCCCATATTCTTAATTAAATTGTTGATGGGTGATCCTGAGGAAGCAAAAAGTGAAGCAGATAAAATTATCGGTAAAATCTCAGATGATGATGGATTGTATATCGCTGCTGGTGATGTTGCCCTGTTCTCAGGAGATCCTGCCGCTGCCGGCGAATATTATCAAAAAGCAGTTACAATTAATCCCAAAGCATGGCATCCAATTACGGGAGTGAATGCGACTACCAGTCTGGGTTTTATTTTGTGGAAAACCAATCACCGGGTAGAAGCAGATGAGATGCTTCAATACAGTAAGAAGTTAGATGAAGAGACTCTGGAACAGGGCAGTCAATGGTGGGGTGTATCATACGATATGGCGGCTATCCAGGCGATTCGTAATAATAAGACCGAATGCTATCATTGGCTGGAAAAGGCGATAAATGACGGATTCAGGTTTCATACATGGCTTTCCATCGATCCTCTTTTCGAAAATATGCGTGATGATCAACGGTTTAACGAGATCATTGATCAATTAGAAAAATCGGTCACGGAAATGCGATATAAAATTGAAAAAAAATCCGACTAGTTTTCCCATGTTATAAGGAAAAACAACCCCCTAACCCCCTTTTCTAAGGGGGAATTAACTTATTGGTAATACAAGGCTTATGCACTTATTTTTTAAAAATTGTGAATTAACTAGGGTAATAAATTCAAAATTTAAAAAAGCTTTATGAAAATTAGAAGTAAAAAAGCGATAGTTATTTCACTGATAGGTTTTATTCTTCTTAATTGGGTTCATGTCAGCCATGCGCAGAAAAAAAGTTTTACTTACGAACAGGTTTATGGGAGAGCAAAATCGGCATTAATGGAAAAGGTCCCGGATTTAGTGGGTTGGCTTAATGAAGAGTACTATTTGGCCTGGATGCCCCATGAGAAAAACAAAAAAACTCATTTGATGAAAATCCACGCGGAAACCGGGGAAGCCCAGTCACTGGTTGACTTTACGCCAGTTAATGATAGATTTGTTAAGGGAAGATTTTTTGTACCCTGGGAGGCACGCACTACAGACTATAGAGGTTTTATTATCAGGTTTATAGACAATCTCTACTATTTTTCCGGAGTTGATGGATCAATTCGTCAATTGACAGATACAGAAGCAAAAGAAAAAAATCCGACTTTTTCACCCGATGGGCGTCAAATTACCTTTACCCGTGACCATGATCTTTATACAATCAGCATTGAAACGGGCGAGGAAAGGCGTCTTACAAATGATGGAGCAGATTTGATATATAACGGATATGCGTCCTGGATATATTACGAAGAAATACTTCACCGTAGATCCAATTATAAGGCTTTCTGGTGGGCACCCAATAGTAAGATGATTGCATTTTTGAGGTTTGATGACAGCGATGTCCCTGAATTCCCGATTTTTCACTGTGAAGGAATACGTGGATATCTTGAAGTTCAAAGATATCCTAAACCAGGCGATACCAATCCATCCGTAAAACCAGGTATTGTTCATATCGATGAGGGAAAAATAGTTTGGATTGATACAGATGAAAAGGCTGATAATTACATCGCCTGGCCTTTCTGGACACCGGATAGTAAAAAACTTTTTTTCCAATTGGTTAACAGGGGACAGGACAAAATACAAATTTATAAGTCAGATCCATTTTCTGGCCGGAAAAAAATGATTTATGAAGAAACACAACCTTCCTGGGTAGAATTTTTTGAAGATATGTATCTCTTTAAGGATGGACGGGGATATCTGCTTCGCAGCGATCATAGTGGGTGGCACCATCTGTATTTTTATGATATGGATGGAAACTTGATTCATCGCCTTACAGAAGGAGAGTGGAATGTCAGTAAAATTGTCCGGGTTGATGAAAAAAATGGACATGTCTATTTTCAGGGTTTTCGGGATAATTCAACAGAAACCCATCTATTTAGGGTTGGACTAAATGGTTCCGATCTTAAAAAACTAACCCGGATCGAGGGAACTCACTCGACTAAAGTTTCTCCTGGCGGAAATTATTTTATTGATACTTATAGTAATATTTCTCACCCTGAGAAAATCGATTTGTATGATAATAAGGGTGCCTTAATACGGACGATCGGAGATAAAAATTCAACTAAATTGGAAAGCTATGATTCAGGTAAAGTAGAATTATTCAAAATTCCCACGGTAGACGGTGTTGAGTTGCCTGCTTTATGGGTGTTACCCCCGGATTTTGATAAATCAAAGAAATATCCGGTAATTTTCCAGGTTTACGGGGGACCTGGCGGGGCTGATGTGAAAAACGAATATCGTTCCCTCTCAAATCATTATCTGGCGCAGCATGATATCATCATCATCTCTGTTGATCATCGTGGATCTTTTCATTTTGGTAAAGTGGGTCAATCACTTATGCATAGAAATCTGGGAAAGTGGGAAATGAACGATTTTATAGAGGCGGTAAAATGGTTAAGGGAGTTACCATTTATTGATCCGGATCGAATCGGTATTATGGGTGGCAGTTATGGTGGCTATGTGACAGCAATGGCTCTGACCTATGGAGCGGAATATTTCACCCATGGGGTAGCGCTCTATTCTGTTACTGACTGGCATTTGTATGATAATGTTTACACAGAACGGTATATGGATATGCCTGCTGAAAATCCCGATGGGTATACATTTGGATCTGCTTTGACCCATGCGGAAAAATATCAGGGTCGTATGCTAATCCTGCATGGGGCACTTGATGATAATGTCCATATGCAAAATACGACACAGTTAATTCAGCTCTTACAAAAATTTGATAAAAGTTTTGAATTAATGATTTATCCCAATCAAAAACATGGAACAAGTGGTGCCTGGCGGAAACATGCAAGACGAGAAACGGTAAATTTCTGGTTCAGGCATTTTCTTGGACGGGAATTAGTGGTCGATGGAACTGAGTAATTTATTTTTCTTCGTGGTTAAATAAGATTAAAAAAGCATCTAAAAGACAGGGGAGAGAAATGGAAGGATTAAGAGAATCGGCAGAGATAGCCCTGCGCGACTGTATGGCATTAAAAGAAAATGAAACTCTACTGGTTTTAACCGATGATAAAACGACAGAAATAGGTACGACTCTTTTTGAAGTTGGCAAAAAGCTGGCTGGCGACTCTGTACTTCTTGTCATGCCGGAACGGGAGGTTAATGGTCAGGAGCCTCCAGACGCAATTGCGGAATTGATGACAAAATATGATGTGGTGATATGTCCAACCGCTAAATCTTTAACCCATACAGAAGCAAGACGTAATGCCTGCAAAGCAGGCGCCCGGGTAGGTACGATGCCGGGGATTACGAATGAAGTGATGATCCGTACGCTCAAAGCTGATTATCATGGGATTGCAGAGCGCACCTATCAATTAAGCAAAATCCTTGATGAAGCTAATGGGGTACATATTACAACAGCAAAGGGAACAGATATTGTCATCCCAATTAAGGGTATAAAAGCTATTTCGTCAACCGGGCTTGTTACGGAAAAAGGATCATTTGGAAATTTGCCGAGCGGTGAGTCTTATCTGATGCCTGCTGAAGGTCAAACCAATGGTGTTTTTGTCGTTGATGGTTCATTTGCAGGTGTTGGAAAAATTAAAGATATGCCAATCACACTTACCGCCGAAAATGGTTTTGCCACGAAAATCGAAGGTGGTAAAGAAGCGGTAAAATTAATTGAATTGCTTGAACCCATGGGCAAAAAAGCTTATAACATTGCAGAGTTAGGAATAGGCACCAATGATCAGGCAATTGTGACCGGCAAGATTCTCGAAGATGAAAAAGTGATGGGAACCATACATATCGCTCTTGGAAATAATCTTAGCATGGGTGGAACTTGTAATGTCGGTATTCATCTGGATGGTGTTATTCTTGAACCTACGGTTAGGGTGGATGGTAACCTGATCATGGAAAATGGAAAATTGAAGATTGATGATTAAATTTGTAGAGACGTTGCATGCAACGTCTCTACAAATTTTCCTACCTTACTTTCTCCAGTGTATAAACATTGCATAGATTACCCGGTTCTGTTTTTGAAGAACTTCCACAAACCACACTCTATAAACCTTTGTAAATAAAATAGTTATATCTATTGAACTTGGATTGGCACGTATCTTGCAAGTAACAGTGCGAAACCAATTGGTATGACAATTGCATGACTTCGGATCTGTTTAAAATGAAATCAATCCGATCAGGAAATGTAATTGTTTTAAAAAAATGAATGATTAACTGAATATTATTGAGGAGAAAAAAATGTTTGAGGGTACAAGTGGTTTAGTAAATATGATTTTATCCATCGTATTATTTCCCATGCATTTTCAGGGAGCTTTTATTGAGTTCGCCTGGGGCATGAATGATCCTTTCTGGATAATGATCGGAAAAAGAATATTAATCTTGTTGCCGGTCCTTGCTGTTATTACAGGATGTTGGCTCAGTATCGCATCTTCATTGACCGTGTTATTCAGACAAAACCGCCGTCAGTTTATCACCACATTGATCATTACCTGGTGGGATCTTGGAAAATCTATTGTCTCCTTCTGGGGAGGGATCATCAACTTTCTTTTTCGCTTTCTTGTTTCTATGACCGGAATGCTCAGGATATTAATACTTGGCTTGTGGTCATTGGTTCAGGAAATATTGTTTCTGCCCTTCAGATTGATCAGACAGATCTCACAGTCAATCGGTCGCTCATCCATTCCATGGATTGCCGTCATCATGACAATATTCTGGTGTCTGATTGAAGCGGCAATATTTACATTTGTTACGACACCTCTGGTTATCGATACTTTTTCAAATATCACCGGGGAACAATTCTCAGAAAATTTTATACGAATACCATTGTTCATCTTCCTGTTTTTTATCGTGCTTGGAAGCTATGCTGTCCTTTCTACATTTGTTGATGCAACTAAAAAGAAAGAATTCTCAGCAATCCTCGGAATTGGGGTTATTGAAGTAATTGTACTATTAGTTGAAGTTGTCTTTTTATACCGCGAATTCGTCGATGCTTTAGTACCATGGTTTGCACAGTACTCTGAGAATTTTGAACTGGGAATGTTCTGGACACTGGCCATTTCATGTTTTGCCTGGTTTGGAATCCGTAGTCTTTCCTGGTTCCTGTTTGCTGCCCATGGAACACCAACATTAATGAAAATTATTCAGGGCGCAGATTTAAGATCTGCGCAGATGGAACAAAGACCAGTAAAAGAACAGGTTTCTTTTTCAAATGGCTATCTGGATTCTTTGAAGGAGAACGCCGAGTGGATACAGGCCAAGGGAGAAGATCTTCTACAATCATTTATGTTGCCACCACTACAAGTTGTTGCGGCTACTGTAAACTTTTGTATACTTCTGATCAGTGGACATCATCTATTTGAATTACCTTTGAAAAACTTTAGCGACGTTGCCGATTCAAAGCAGCTTTTTGAACAAATGATTCGTGGCAATAAATCTATTAATAAAATGTATGGTGTAAAGGAGAATGTTTAAATGAAAAATTTTCTGAAATATACAACGTATTTGATTGTTGTCCTGATTCTTTTTTCAGGATGCAATTTGAGCTCAGAAAACTCCAAACCGCGACTTTCTCTTTTTATTGGGGTTGATATCAGCGGGTCCTATAAAAGTACTAAATATTTTGACGATTCGCTAGATTTCCTCGCTTATTATATTTACTGCCATCTGAACGGGCTGGGCGGGCTTGAAGTTCCTAATGTTCTATATGTCAGTTCGATCGGTGGAGCGAGAGCAAATGAACCGAAAACATTTTACCCGATACAAAGTTTTGCAAACAAAACAATTCCTGAGATTCGGGCGCAGTTAAAAGAGATTTTCCCTTCCAGGGTTTCAAATCCCTTTACGGATTATAATGCTTTTTTTAAACAGGTTGCGCAGACGGTTAAAAACAAAAATCTGGTATTAAGGCCCATCTCCGTTGTTATGCTAAGCGATGGCATCCCGGATGTTAAAGTAGAAGGTGGTACTGATTATCGTAGTATACGTGTTGAACCGTTAGAGAGACTGGCCAGGAATGTGACAATTCGTTTGTTATATACGACTGCTGATGTTGGGATGAAATGGCAAACAAAAGTAAAAAGACGCCGTGTAAAGATCTGGACCCAGGATGCAGAAGTATTGCGATCATGGAAGGATCCGAAAATTCTACTCGCTGAGAAACAAATCGGAGAGCAAGATTATTTTTTCAGTTGGGTAAAAGATAATGTAGATTTTGGTGTCCGCTCCAGACGTGTTGACTAGCCTGGATAATTCATTTCTCAACGACGTAGCGACTATCCACGAATTACACGAATTAATGCGAATTACACGAATTGATCTAAGAATTTTTAAAAGAAATTCCTGGACCCATTTACTTTTGAAATTTCTTTCTGAAATGTAGCAGGCAATAAACTGAAAATGAAATGAACGAGATGATAAACAGATATATCCAGTAGGTATCAGAGTATATTCCTATTTGATAAGTTTCCCAGTAAGGAAATAGTAAATAAAGTTGTCCTCCATTCAGATAAAATTGAAAAAGATCAAAAATAAGGTGGAGGGATTGGCCTGTTAACAGACTAATAAAAACACGACCTCTTAATGATACTGTAAAAAATGAGGTAATAAATAAACTGACACATATAATCCCCAGAATCGAATGAAATGGATAAACTGCTGATTTAAAAACTGCCGGTAAAAGGAATTTAAAAATTTCACGCAGATAATCCGGTAATACGGTTCCGATTAGTACCAATGGAGCCAGAATCGGATATCTGTATAATCGGCTAAACAGGGCCGGTAGGGCAATATGTGTAAAAGTATCAGGCATCAAATTTGTCCTCGTTAATTACAGTCAGATATCGTCCTTTTTCCTGGATCCGGATATTTTTTATAATCAAATACAGCACAATTAAGATTGCAGAACTTGAGAGGAGATATTTATACAGGCGATAGGGATGATGCTGTATCTCTTTAATCCTGATTTTCCCTGAGGCGGTGATCATTCCGATAAATGAATATGTTTCTCCCTTCCGGATATTCATAGAAGGGTCGCTGGTTAGTTGGTATTTACGCTGAGAATCATGACCCATTATCTCATAACCATTGACTTCACCGATCTTTAGAAATCCTAACCTGATTTCCTCCTGCAGATGTTCCAGGGGATTACTTAAAATTTTGGTTCTCTCATGATTTAATTTCGATCCCTCAAGTGCACAATATACCATTAATAAAATAAGAGTAAGGGATGAAAATCCGGCCAAAAGCCATCTTGGTAAACAGAATACGCGTTTAATCATTTTTCTCGTTAATCCTGTTCGATAATAATGCGGTTTTGCAGCTTTGTGTTTATAGTTTTCAATTCACGGCAATACTGGATAAGTATTTCCACATCCTCTGCCCCTTCCTGCGGGGGAACAAGAATTTCTGCTTCTGAGAGCATTGTAAAATCATTTCCACCTCTGAGAATGTAGTCCGGGAGAGCTATCGTGTATTTTTTATCATCTTCCAGGTTGTCATCTCCCACTTTTACGGAGATAATTCTTTCACCGGGTGGTTTTTTCGGATTGTACCGATAGGCGCCACCAGAAATCTGGAGAAAAGCGCCATCTCGTGATTCTACATCCGCCACACCATGCTCAAGCATTTGTCTTAGTAATTGCCCTGATATACGTATCAGACATACTCTGTTGTGAAACGGAAGAACAGATAATGTATTTTTGAGCGTTAATTTTCCTGCAGGTATATTGGCCCGGATTCCTCCCCCGTTTATAATCCCGAATCCTGCTTTATAATATAATCGATAAGCATCAGTTATCAGATTACCTAAATTCGTCTCTCCCCACCGACATTTAAAATCGGTATTGATACCGCCATCGAGGAGTGTTTTAACATGGGCAATAGGCCTGGCAAGTTTTGCTTCGAGAGAATCCTGATATTTTTTCTGTAACCGGAGCATTTCAGATTCTTCCGCTACTGAATTATCTACCGGATGGACGGTAGAAAAAATCGATAGTTCAGATCCTTTTTTGGTAATATCAATTTGAATTACTGAACCCATATTTCCACAGGGCGAAATAATCGGCCGTCCGGCGACATAACATATATTACTTCGTTCCTCAAACTGTTCCTCAGATAAGATAATATCTATTCTCTCTTCGTTTATAAGCAGCTGTTCATTATTTTCCTGAGTTGTTTGGGTGACAGCCACGACCACATCCACATCCGTAATTTCATTCTTCATAAGGTCTATTGCTTTTTTCACTGATGGGATAAGAGGAAGTTGTACAATTTCTCCGGTAGGTTTGGTCGTATTCATCGCATCAGTCAGGCCAATAAAACCGATCTTAATTCTATTGGATTCCCGAACAGTATAGGTTGGCACATTTGCAAATGGATTGGAATCCTTATCAATAATATTGGATGAAATCCAGGTAAATCTGGATGCACTAATCAACTTTTTTGTCTCGGCAGGTCCAAAATCAAAATCATGCTGACCAAAATTTGCGATATCGACGGGCAAGAGGTTAAAGGCTTCAACCATCGGAAATCCCTTATAAACAGCCCCAAATAGCGTCCCGCCTGCCAAATCTCCCCCAAAGACAACGATAGTTTGGGCATTTTGCATGCGGACTTTATCTACGATTGTCTTTATTCGGGCTACGCCACCCCTGCTGCCCAGGTGATCCTGAACCGGTGAGATCTCATGGGCATCATTAAAGTACAAAATTGTGGCTCTATCCAAATTCGAGATGTTTTGCCCCTGAGAATTGAATAGCCAGAATATCAGTATCCAGTGAATCATTTCTTACCTTCTTATAATAAATTTTATACCACGAAGGACACGAAGGTCACGAAGATAATTTATAATTTAGAGTAATATTATGATCGGTGATTTTGTAGTCGCGTCGCTACTTCTCTACATTGCCTAATATTGTTAAATTCTATAAAAAGATCTTCGTGCTCTTCGTGTTTAAATTAGATTCTTCCTGAATCACCGGTGTTGTGAATTTAATTAAAAATAATGACCGGGATGTTTGTATACAATAAAATAAGTAAAAAGTGGAGTAAATTCTAGCTTTTGTTTGCGCTAATCAATAGAGAAACATATATTTATTAATATTGCATCATTTCAAGATGGTCTTATTTACGATATCAATCCAGGAGGTTAATAAATGGCAGAAGTCCGGTTAGAAAATGTCTCAAAAATTTTTAATGAGAGGATCAAAGCGGTAGATGAGGTCAGTCTTACAATTCATGATAAAGAATTTATGGTTTTAGTTGGGCCTTCCGGATGTGGAAAATCTACAACCCTCAGAATGGTTGCTGGATTAGAGGAAATATCTGCTGGAAAAATTTTTATTGATGATGATCTGGTGAACGACATACCACCTAAAGACCGGGACATCGCCATGGTATTTCAAAACTATGCCCTTTATCCCCATATGACGGTCTTCGAGAATATGGCTTTTGGATTGAAACTGAGGAAATTTCGTAAAGAAGAAATTAAAAGCCGGGTGGAAGAAACCGGTGATATTCTTGGTCTTCAGGATCTATTAGATCGTCGGCCAAAAGAACTTTCCGGCGGTCAGAGACAAAGAGTTGCGGTGGGTCGAGCTATTGTGAGAAAACCAAAAGTGTTTTTGTTTGATGAACCTCTTTCAAATCTCGATGCAAAATTACGGGTACAGATGCGCGTTGAGATTAGCAAACTCCATCAAAAACTTGAAGCAACAATGATCTATGTTACCCATGACCAGGTTGAAGCGATGACCATGGGTGACCGTATCACGGTTATGAAAGACGGTATCATACACCAGGTTGAATCGCCGGCAAATTTATACGCAAAGCCGGTTAATAAATTTGTTGCAGGATTTATCGGAAGCCCGGCGATGAATTTTTTTAGCGGAGAATTGGTTGAGAATGGAACGATATTGTTTAAGAATAAATCTTTCGAAATTCAAATTCCCGGACACTTATCAAAAAACCTGATTAAGGAAAAAGGTAAAAAAATTGTACTGGGCGTGAGACCGGAAGATTTTTCGATGCAGTCATCTGAGAAAGAAGAATACAATTCAATTGAAGCGCTGGTTGAAGTAATCGAGCCGATGGGTAGCGAGAATTATTTATATTTACGGACAGATGATCAAAATTTTATTATCAGAACCGTTCCATCCATCAATGTAAAAATCAACGATCAAATAAAATTATATATTAATCTTGAAAACATTCATCTGTTTGATGAAAAATCATCGGCATCATTAATTTCTCTTCTGTGAATCATTAATCGCTTTTCTTATGGTTTGGTTACTTCACCTATAATATTTTTATCCACTGAACGGAGATGAAGATCCTGTTGTGGAAAGGGGATTTCAATACCTGCTTTTTTAAATGCATTATTAATTGCCACATTTATATCGCTCTTTAATTCCAGCCAGGTTGTCGAATCAGACGTCCAGAAACGTATATCAAAATTAAGCGAACTATCACCAAATTCCCTAAATAGAATCATCGGTTCAGGCGTATCCAAAATATCCGGGTTGCTTTTTATTGTATCCCTTAAAACTTTTAAAACTTTTTCGGGATCTGTTCCATAAGCAACCCCTACCAGAATTTGAATTCGTCGCCGACGATCCGAGAGTGTCCAGTTGGTTACTTCATTTGAAATAAGATTTGCATTGGGGACAATGACTTCCGCGCCGTCAAATGTCCGAATCGTGCTGGAGCGTATGCCAATCCGTGTAACGGTTCCAAAAAGTTCACCCTGAGCAACCGTATCACGCAACTGAATTGGCCGTTCGAATATCAGTATCAATCCCGAGATAAAATTATTGACAACATTTTGTAAACCAAATCCGATACCAATCCCCAGGGCACCAAGCACAATCGCAAATTTACTGAGATCAAATCCGGCGACAGATAGAGCAATCATAAATCCAAGACCGATGATCACATAATTGGTCAACATAGATACGGCGGCAGGAACACCTCTTGGTAATTTCATATGAACCAATACATCCTCTTCCAGAATAAATCTGATAAAGCGAGAGATCAGTATGGAAGCATAGATGGCAAGAAAAAAGACCAAAATATCACCGATGGAAATATCGACACTTCCAATTTGTAGACGTTCGGAAATAATTGTATCGAGCCAATCATAGATGAAGTCAAAGATTGTGAATAATTTCATCGTACTAATTATCCACAAGAGTGAGGCTACAAAATAGATAAATTTTGTGATCTTTTCCCTTGTTTTTTTTGAGTGAACGCGAACAATACGGGAAACAAAAGCCAATTTTGTGCTGAGGATAAGATTGAGTAAACCAATCAGAACAAGACTTCCGGTCAGAAGAATAAATGACAGATAGATGCTTGCCAACGAAGCAGTGGTCAGTAAACTTGCTAAACTTACATTGCCGATCACATTGGCAATGATAGAAATCATCAAAAATATGGCAAATAGAGTGATTAGAAATGAGCCAAATTTTGCCAGGCGACTATTTGATTCGATAGAATGAAGCAATTTTTGTCTGATAATCCAAATAAGAAAAACGAGGGATAGTATTGTAATAAAAAGTAAAAAAATACGATTTATAAGGGCTTGTTCGGAAGATAAAACATAGATTAAATTCAAAAAGTATATACCGGTAAACAGGGGAAGCATTTTATGGATTTTTACAACATACAGAACCGGTAATAAACGTAATACAGGTATCAGACTCATAATTTGGGCCAGCTTGGAGATAAGATTTGGTGCCCGCGGATACAATTCCGGTGTTAATAGAAGGGTTACCAGCAAAGCAACTGAATAGGGATGGTTTAATATTTCCCGTGATATTTCTGCTGCTTCTTTATCCATGATTAGTTTATTTCCAAATCGTCGAAGGGTTAAAAGAAAGGCTAAAATTATGATCAGGAGTGTAAAATGAACTAAAATATTACTTTTAAAGTTATTATAAAAATCAGAAAGTGTTTCAGCATGTCTCTCAAAATTCCCGGAAAGATATTCTGAAAAATTCGGTTCTTCCTCTTCTGCCTCAAAAGCCTCCCAGAGTGATTTTGAATCGATGCTGAAGATTTGCATTTTCTTTTGAAGTAATAATTCATCGATTTGGGCAATAGTCACATTTATTACGTTTACGTCATCAGAAACAATGTTTTGTAAGGCTATAATTCCATCCAGCCGTTTTCGATACTTGGCCTGAACATCATTGATCGCCGTAAGCAGCTCTTTAATATGGACAAGCATTTGATTAGGTACTTTTTCTCCTTTAGCCGCAGTATAAGTGGCCTCCCAGATCCTTTTGGTTTCCAATAGACTGATCCGGTCTTTCTCAAGATTTTCTGAGCGCGTGACAAGATTATATTTCCATTCGTTTAATTTAGTGAGATGTGACATCCATTTTTTCTGTAAATCACCAAGTTTGCTCGCCGGGAGTTTGTCGAGTTTCTGCATATCCGGGTCTTTTTTAAAATCATTAATAGTTTTAATATACTCAGGGTATTTCTCCTCGATGTTAACAATTTTATCTTCAGGGCTTAGTGAAGCACTCATTTTTTGCAAGGTGGCAGTAGTGGTTTCAGATTTTTTAATAATATCAGCAGTCGGAATGGGCTCAGGCTCTTTTTTTACTTCCTCTTCTTCCTGGGCATAGATCGCTGGTGTTAGAATCAATAAACAAAACATCAAAATAAACTGGAAATTAATTATATTTTTACGAATCAAATGGTTTTTCATTTTGGATTCCTTTTGATAAAAATGGTAATGTAAAAAAAACCACAGATTACACAGATTGCACAGAAATATTGAAAAAACAATGGATTAGATAAAAAATCATGAAAATTTTTTTAATTTTAAATAGAATCTCAATTACTTCCACGTTTTTATTATAATTAATTATCTTCGGTGTTCTCGGTGGTTAATTTATATTCTGTGAAAATCGGTGTAATCAGTGGTTAAATAATTCTTTTGTTTGCCCCGAGCCCTCGGGGCGCTATGAATAGATCAAACTAATATATTATTTTTTTTATTTAATCGCTAATAATATTATATTTGCCGGATAATAAAAGTATTTATCAGCCTTGATAATTCGTGAACCAATTCGTGTTCATCCCGTGAGATATTATTGAGCATTGTCCAGATTAATTCAAATAACCTTGTTTATCTCACGGGATAAATTCGTGGACTAATTATTAAATTCTAAAAAAAGATCGCAGGAGAGGGTTTTATGATACGTGTTTTTTCTATCGTATTGACTTCTGTATGTTCAATAATCAGTTTTGTATTGCCAGCCATCAAATAATCCATGGTTGCAAGTTTTTCATTATTTATTTCAATGTAGAATGAACCCTTTTTGCCATCAAAAAAGTGTTGTATTTCTTGCATTGTATTGTCTCTCCAGTTTAATCAATTTGATCTATTCATATCCCGCCCAGGCGTAAATTTAATGGGTCCACGAATTACACGAATTTTATAACCCTCCCCATCCCCGAAGGCTCGGGGACTTCCCCTCCCTTACGTATAAGGGAGGGGAATATGGGGTGGATTAATTCGGGATGACAAAATACAAAATCATGGTTTTCAATAGTAGATTTCACTAATTTTGCAAACTTAAATGGAACACTGTCAATAATAAGCTGTTAGAATATATTTTATATTTCAAATAGACAGAGAATTGATTTTTGATAACGCTACTAACTAAATATATATTTCTGAGTTTTATTCTTTGCATATCTTCCTTGCATGCTCAAAGGACTCTCACTACGGAAATGAACGGGGACGAGAGAAATCCGGGAATAGAAAACAAGGCTACCGTACCTATCGATCCGAAATCAACAGATATCAACAATGAAGCAGATACACTAACTGTACGTATTAGTGAAAAGGATTCACTCAAATTACCTCTTGAAGAAACGTCGTTGAAAAATGATATCCTCGATATGCTACATGGCGTCATATTCAGGGATACAACAAGGAAGAATGATAAATATGATTCAGATCTGATTGAAAGCGAGGAAAAATATCGCCCACATGAAGGTCAAATCATTGCTAATATTTATATCAAAAAAGTTCCCATCTTTGGTGGTTCTGTGGATGATAGCCTGCAATTTACCGTCTCCGATATAGAAAAATTCGGTAATTCTCTTCATGTTGATACAAAAGATTGGGTGATCTATAATAATCTCTTATTTAAAGAAGGAGATAAAATACAGCCTTTTGAACTTGCTGATAATGAGAGAATATTACGACAGTTGTCCTTTATTCGTGATGCCCGAATTTTAGTTGTTCCCAGAACGGAAGACGATAAGGTGGATATTCTTGTTATAACCCGGGATGTTTTTTCATTAGGTGTGAGTATAAAACCCCGGGATATAGATGACATCGCAGTCAGTGTTTATGAGAGAAATCTGTTTGGCAACGGGTGGGAATTCCGTAATACATTTAGATTTCGTTCAGAATTCGTTCAGAAAATGGATTATGAGGGCAAATTTGATGTAAACAATATAAAAGGAAGTTTTATAGGCACGACGCTTCAGTATATATATGCTCATGATAAGCAACAAGGTTGGTTGAGATTTTACAAGGAATATCTGACACAGGAGATTAAATACGCAGGAGGGATAGATTTAATAAGAACTTCCCTCAGGGACGAGCTCCATAACTATCAGACGGTGACTCATGTTTCAAATACCTATGATTTCTGGCTGGGACGCTCCTTTACAATGGGAGAATTGGAGAGTCGAAGAAGTTTGAAAATTGGAGCCAGATATATCAGGAAGACATTTGATAAGAGACCGGAGGTTCTGGCCGATAGCAATTTCTCCTATCATACACAGAAATTGTATCTTGCTAACTTAATGCTTGATAAAAGGGAATATTTTACCAGTAACATGATCCTTGGGTTTGGTACCACTGAAGATGTGCCAACAGGGTATGCCTTTGAACTGACCGGTGGATTTTCTGATGAGGAGTTTAAAAATCGTACTTATGTTGGGATCGACGTGAGGGTTGCTTCCTGGTTTGATGATATCGGATATATGGCTTTTGTAACCCAGGCTGCGACTTATATAAACCGTGATGGATCAGAGGATGGATTGGTCGGTTTTTATTATCAGTATTTCAGCCCACTGATGGATGCTGGTAAGTATAGATTCAGACATTTTTTGTTCGCGAATTATTTTACTGGTATAAACCGTTTTGATGATAGGATGATTGATATCCGGGAAGAAGATGGTATCAGGGGTTTGTCCCATGATGCTCTTGATGGAATTGAGCGTCTGGTATTAAATTTAGAAAGTGTGGCCTTTACTCCATGGAATTTAATAGGTTTTCAATTCTCGTTGTTAGCCTTTACCGATCTGGGTTGGATCAGCACTCGAAAAGGACTTTGGAAGGAAAATCATTTTTCTTCAGCATTAGGATTTGGCTGCCGGATCAGAAATGAAGGTCTGGTACTTCAGACTATCAATTTGAGGTTTGCCTATTATCCAAGTGTACCTGGTGGGGACAGCCATTTTGGTTTTGAAATATCGACAACCGACCTAACTCTATTTTCCCAGTTCACCCGCGGCAAGCCAAGAGTCATTCCTTTTAATTAACTAATAATTCTGGGAACATTTTCCCCTTCGAAATCGTTTAGGCTAAAAGTATCTATGATTCTGTAGAGACGTAGCATGCTACGTCTCTACAATAAATCTACTCTACAATAAATCTACGTCTCTACAATAAACCATTTCATATTGGTTAGAAAATTTAGATTTGTGATTAAAAAGGAGAAATGAAAAATGAAAGCGGCTATGGTATTTGCAGTCTTGATATTGTTATCTGTGTCGGTTGTGTATTCCCAGAATTCATTTGCACACCTTTCAAGTGGAATTTCTGAGACGCCGGTAGAAGCAGATGAAACTTCGAGTAAAGTATCTGTGTTGACTGAATCTGATGAATTGACTGAATTGTATGAAGGATCAGAGATCACTATTAACATTGAAACCGAAAAACAATTTGGATTTGAATATTTTCCTTTAAAAACGGATGTTTTATATTTGTATGATTCGAACGCGGGGGAAACTGAAGCAGGTGTTACTCCCGATGGTGAAGAACTTGTACTCACCTATGATGCCGGTAAAATATCTTATGAACAGCAGTTTTTCAAAGGTGAAGATGGCATTTATTTAACCAGAACCGAAAGCAGTGCGTTGTTGTTTTTTGGAACTACGGTTACCTATCCGGAACCTGTACTGAGACTGCCACTTCCCCTGGAAATTGGAAAGAATTGGAAATGGGAAGGATTTGAAATTGCAGATGGTGATACCGGCAGGTTGACGATTACAGGCGAAGCGTTGGGTGAAGAAGTTGTCTCAACTCCAGTTGGTGAGTTTAACTGTTTAAAGATACGATTAAAAATTGAATCGGATCATGGTTCTAAAAATACCGTAACAGAGTGGCTGGCGCCGGGGATCGGCGTGGTTAAATTTCATGCCGTACTTGAGGGTACCGGATTAACCGCGTTTCTACAGAGTATTTTTGGCCTTGATGAACTTACGTTTGATCTTACCGGTATGGAAGAAGATAAAATCTGATCTGGATGCTGGATGCTAGATACTGGATGTTAGACGTAAGACGCTAGAAGCAAGACGCCCCTACATTTCACGTTTGAAGTTTCACGTCTTAAATCTTGTTCCGATGCTCTGCGTCGGAACATACTGATGTAATTTAGGGCTACGACGCGGAGCATCGTAGCCAGTAACAATTTGTTCCCCCTTAGTAAAGGGGGGTAGGGGGTTGTTTATCTATATACTTAGCAATCATTTTTTCTGCTTTTTCAATATCTTCCGCCGTATCAATTTCGATGCACCGATAATCCCCGACATCCATCGCATAGAGTTTTTGACCATCATCAATCGCATCCTGAAAAGCGGCCTCATAGAAATCGTTAACCCGACCCTCAGTTACAACGCGATGATATAATTTTTCAAACAACACTTCAAGAAATCCGGCTTCAAATTTTTCTATACCTATCGATTCGCCTGCTGCTAATTGAGGATCTATTCCCTTACCAATTTTAGTAACTTGATTATCTTCTTTAGCGATTACTTTCATCTCCTCTTCACCGAGTACATGATCAGATCGCACAGCGAGATAATTTCCGGGTCCGGAAATAAGAAGCAATTCCACAATACGCCGATCAAATATAATATCACTGTCCATTAGCAGAATATCAGTGTCCTGAGTATAGTCTTTTATCAGCCAGAGTGAATAGATATTATTTGTGGCGTCATAAATCTCGTTATAGATAAACGTAACTTTCAGAGAGGGATAAGTAATATCTATAAATGATCTGATTTTTTCTTCCAAATAACCGGTTACTATTATCAACTCTTCAATTGCATGATCGATAAGATTATCAATCGTTCTTTCAAGAATAGATTTCTGGCCCAATTTAAGTAGGCATTTTGGTGTGATATCAGTAAGAGGTCTTAGTCGGGAGGAGATCCCTGCGGCCAGAATAACAGCTTTCATTAAGGTTCAACTTTTTTCAGTGAGGCAATGACTGATTTTTGTATGATATAAAGAATCAGAGTATAGATATTTCCTATAGTCACCATTCCCCATAAGAAAATATCCCAACGGTTTATAAAAGCACACACAATCATAAAGGTCAACTCTGTTGTAGGTCCGATATAGGTCCAAAGATGGATCATACGCTTGTTTTTATTATAATAATCTTTGGGATTGTATATTCTGGTTTGACTCTGATCTTGTTTTGAAGAAAGGCTGATCTGGATGCGGGAATATTTCAGATAAATCCAAATCAGGAGTCGATCGAGCGACCACTTTTTTGCGGTGATCAACCTATTATATTCTGTTTCGAACTGCTCCAGATCTTCTCCCAAAATACTTTTTCGATCGAGGGCATAATCCAGAAATTGATTACGGTAATAATCCAGCGCAAAGGAGTGTAGAGCATTACTGAAGCCGGCAAGAGCGGTAAGGGTCCAGTAAAAAAAAGGATCATTTGTATTGCTTGCATATCCAACACCAATAGCCAGATAAGAAGTGACAGCCACAATATAATCAGCAAAACCATCGACAATACGTCCGGTTAAGGTCCCACTGTTTTGAAGACGCGCTAATTGTCCATCACTGCAATCCAAAATATTATAAATAATAAAACATATTGCCGCTAAAGTAAAAGCAGTTGCTGTTCCAAAGGTTATTAAGAAAGCGCCAAAAACGCCAAAAAACAGAGATACCCAGGTGATTTGATTTGGCGTGATCGAGGTCTGGTAGATTAACTTTACCAAGAGGAAAGCAGGGGGACGAAAAATAATAAGGTCAAGGACCTCCTCAACCTCAAGCATTTTCAGTGATTTTTTGTATTCGGTATATAGACTCATTGGTGTTATTTCGACATGGAGTATTCTTTAATTGCGTCAATAACCATCCGATTTTCTTCTTGTGTACCAAGGGTAATGCGCAGATGGGAATTTAAGACTTCCTCATTCATAAATTTGATGATCAGGCCCTTGTCTGTTAGAAATTTTTTTAAAGAATCTTTTATTTCTGCCGGAATTTCCACCAGAACGAAGTTAGCATCTGATTTATAGACGGTAAATCCAGGAATTTTTCCAAGCTCCTGATAATAGAGCTCCTTATCAGAATTCATCTTATCCGCGATCTCTTCATAATATTCAGGTGAATCGAGCGCTGCAAGAGCTATTTTCTCTGAGATAAGATTAAACCCTAAATATCGATTGGCAATTTTTGCCAATTTTGTAAAATTCTCTCCAATCAGAGCATACCCAATTCTTATTCCGGCAAGAGCATAGTATTTGGAAAATGTTCTGATTAGTACCAGGTTAGAATAAGTATTAACCAGATGTTTTGCATGTTCATGTTTGGTATCATACCAATAAGCTTCATCCAGAGCAACAATCGTTTCTCTCATATGCGAAAGAACAGTATCAAGATCCTTTGCAGAAATTGAATTTCCTGTAGGATTATTTGGTGAACTAAGAAATACCAGTTTTGGTTTTTCGGTATCAACCAGAGATATCATACTATCTATGTCATAGTAAAAACTATCATCACCCTTTATCAATGGATATTCAACATTTGTACCACCAACTTCATCAGCTATTTTCTTATAATACCACCATGAATAGGCAGGGATCATTAATTTCCGGCCAGGTCCTAAATAACACTGAACTAATTGTTTTAAAATGTCTTCAGCACCATATCCGAGGATGATTCTATCTTCAGCAATATCAAAATCAGTAGCAAAGCGCTCTGAAAGAGCACTTTTTACACCTCTTTTATAAGCGTCGGTATAATTTGAGAACAGATTTTTGTCTGTTTTTTCCAAAACCTCAAAACAGGCAGGCGCCGGACCATAATTATTTTCGTTGCGATCTAATAGTATCTTATTCATATGAATGTCCTTCTTTTCCTGACTTTTTCGTGAAGCATCATAATCTACAAACCGGATCCTATAAACTTCAACTAATCGGATGCTTTTTTTCGGTTCTCGTTACTCGTTTCTCGTCTCTCGTTACTCGTTTCTCGCCGCTCGATATCGGTTGGCAAACTCAGTTCCCCCTTAATCCTCCTTTCCCGCACTCGCGGGACTCAGGACAGGCTCTTTCCTAAGAGGGAGCAGATTTTTATCAACCATCATACTGCAGTAAGTATCGAGAAACGAGCATCGAGTATCGAATTCCAAGTTCCGAATTCCGAATTTCCTGTAACAATTAAACCAAGGTCTTCATTAGCCAATGAATATCACAATCGCTTGATAAGCAAGATACCCCCCAAGGAAAAACAATACAACCCCCAGTAACTGGATAAATTTGTTTAGAATGTGAACTTTAATTTTGTCTCTGTGTCTGATTGTAAATCGTGCTAACTGATCAAGCCAAAATAGAGCACCAAGGCCAACTGAAAAGGCAAAAACCAAACTTAAAATGATGACCGGGGGTGAATTGGAGATCGTCTCTGAATTAATGTTTTCCTGGTCATCGGTAAGTGTCTCTAACTTTTCAAATTCTGTTCCGGCAATATCGGAAACCGAACTAACGTTTTCATTTAGAATAATATCCAGACCACCGGTATTAAATCCTATCGATGAGACAAAAGAAAGAGTTATAAAGGAAGCGACCAACCAGCCGATAAAAAGAGAGGGATTGGTGAGATTGATTACAATACCTGTGCGCATTCCCCCTCTATTTTCTATTTTATCAGTTATAATTTTAGTGGCATCAAATGATTCTAAATCAATCTGCCGGCAAACAATCCTGAGACTAACCAGCACAACAAATATTGCACCAATCATCAACAGATAAGGAATAAATGGTCGATAATATGAATAGAGCGCTGCTATTCCATAAACAACGATAAACACATAGAAGAATTCAACGATCGCAGCGCCGATAGCTGTCCGCTGACAATAGCGTAATTTTCCTTCCAGTGCTTTGGATATAATAATAATACTGATTGGACCGGCTACCGGTACTGAAAAGATAATTCCTGCAATCAGTCCTACTATAAATATTGTGATAATACTTTCGAGCATTTTGAAAAATGATTCCTATTCCTCTCGTCTCAGAAGTTACAGCCTGTTGTTTGTAGATGCAAGAGACCTTTCCGGGATGATTCGATTATTAATTCGCAGGGATGTTTTTTCTTCCTTACGATAGATAAAAACTTTTTGTTCACCTATATCCAATATAACTACCTGATCAGATGTGAGATTTTGTTTCTCCATTTCTGCCCTGAGTGTAGCCGTCGCTTCTCCCAATGTATCCAGAGATTCGGGAAAAGTGTCATAGTGTATCGGCATAAGGCGCTCTGCTCCCAGTTCTTGACTGATCTGTATGGCTGCTTTTGGATCTGTATGTCTTTTCCAACTATATTCCCGGGGGTGAATGGGGGCGATCGGTAATAATGCCAGATCAATTCCGGGAAATCTACGTCCGGTTTCATGAAAATAGGTTGAATCATAACCGGTGTCACCCCCAAAATATACTTTTATTTGGTTATACTCAATTATGTATCCGGTATAGCTGGTTTCCATCCAGGCTTCATCCAATCCGTATCGCCAGCCGTTATGGGAAACCGGAACAGCGGTGATTTTTAATCCGTCTTTTTCCCATGACTGCCAGGTTTGTAATTCATTTATATCAAAATCATAATTTGGAATATATACGAGCCCACCCTGCGGGAGCAGAAGGGTTTTTATTTTTTTTTCAAACATATCCAATGAGGCTGGTGACAGATGATCGATATGCATATGGGATACAAGGACAACATCGAGGTCAGGGAGGTTCTTCGGATCGATCCCCGGCTCAACCAGACGTTTGGAAAATTGTCCCACAGTTGTCGTAAAAACCGGATCGGTCAATATCATTTTATCATCGATTTGAATAAGTGTCGTGGCATGTCCAACCCACAAAACGGATAACCGGGCATCTGAACGATAGGGATCCGTAATCCTTTCAGGAAGTTTTCGGGGAGATTTAAATAGTGAAGAAATACTCCCACCAACCGCATTTGCAGTTGATTTTATCGCCGTACAGGAGTGGATGAAAAATGAAAAATGAAAAATGAAAATAACTGTAATTATTGATTTCATAGTCTAAATTTTACTTATCCGCAATAATTCTTTTCCACGAATTACACGAATTTGGCACGAATTAACACGAATTTTATTAATCTAATAATTAATTCGTGAAATTCGTTTTCATTCGTGAAATTCGTGGATCAAATAACTTGATATCTTTGCGATAATGTAAACTCCCTTTTTAAAAATACCTCAATCTCAAAGTGAAAATCCAGGGAGATGTATTCATCTCAGGGGAATAGGTTACCTGAAAACCCAGGATACCAAAAAACAGATAGATACCCGCCTCATAACTTACACCCTGATCCCCATTAAAATTGTAATACGAAGCTGCCAGCGAACCGGAGAGATACTCACCTCGCCGGTAGAGGGGAAAATAAGCACGTATTCCCCCGCGAAACAGCCAATTGGTCTTAAATTTATTTGTTACATTTAACCATTCCGGTGTAAAAAACAGTTCAATTGAACCGTTTTGTCTTACCAGCGGTTCCACGACAAAATAACGCCAGGGATTCAGTTTACGGTTTATCCCAAATGAATAGAGTAGGGGTGTAACCTGCCAGCGGAGCCCCAATCGCAGACGGTCATCTTTTACTGATATTAATTCAGGACTTGGTATTAATTGGGAAGATATCCATAATGATGACGGATAGACTTTTGGTTCGGTAACATCAAACTGAACACTGGTTGAATCATTTATCTTCCATTGCTCGGCGTTTGAAATTCTAACATCAAGCGTGGAGATGATTATTAGAATTAATAAAATAACAGGCATCTTTTTAAAATTTTCTGACATATTAAAATTATTTTGATTCTGGTTTTATTTTATGAGGTAGCCCATCAGCCCGCCCCAACATTGGTCATTGAATCTTCCTTGTTGAATATTGGGCCTTCTATCCTTGGGAAACTAAATCTATCTCATTGTTATTCTGTTATAGGTCATCCCTATGGGACTTCATGTTTTGGGGATGTCTGAATTACCCCGGACTTCCGTCCGGGGCTAGTCTTGGGCCATCCCTTCGGGATTCTTATTTTGTAACTAATCTAGTTTACGGATTAAATAAATACATAAATCCGTGGTCTATTACAACCCCCTTAGTCCCTCCTTCGGCTTCGCTCAGGATAGGCTCTTTTTTAAGGGGGAGATGAATTTTTATCATCCGGTATCTCGTATCGAGAAACGAGTACCGAGTACCGATCAAAATACGGGAACCTTTATCCGGATCACTCGTTATCAACCTTTAAAATGTAAGATATTTCATACTCGAATGAAACAAAGATGTTCCCTGAATTGAATATATTTGATATATTCAACTTCTTGGGATAAATTTATTGTTTATTTCTTTTTTATAAGTAAAAAGAAATTTTACGAATTGATTGGAACAAATTATCAGACTTATCAGTTGAAAGTTATTATTAAAATCGTATAAAACTTTAATTAATCTGGAAGGAGAGTTGTATTATGCTTCAATTTAAGAAGAATTTACATTTGTGGGTAAGAGTGAGCTTGTTGTCAATTCTCATACTCGGCAGCATGGTTCTCTTGCAGGCGTGTTTTCCATTTGGTCCTGAAGATATCGAAGATTTTGATATTGTGGGAACATTTTATGATGAAAACGTAAATTTTGGCGCCTTTAAAAGTTACGCGATGCCGGATACAATTGTACATGTTGACAATTCCGGCGTAACAACCAGAACAGGGGATTTTGATGCTTTGATCCTCGATCAGGTTGCCGCCAATATGAGTGCCGTTGGTTATACCCGTGTTAGTAATCCTGACAATGCGGATATGTTATTAACTCTGGCTATTTCGAAAGAAGGATATAGTCTTGGAACTTCCTATAATTACGGCGATTATTATGGTGACCGCTATGATTATGGCTCTGGTGGATATTATTATACAGGTTCTGAATATCAGATGGAGACAGGTACGCTCCTCATGAACCTGGCAGATCATAAAGTAGAAGGTGGTTCAGCAAAATCCATGTGGCTTGGCCTGATAAATGGAGTTACTGAACAGTCCTTTACAAACACCAGCAGGCGGTTGATTGAATTGATCAATCAGGCATATGTTCAGTCACCTTATTTAGGAACATCGACAGATTAAAAATCGAAATCATTTAAATAAAATCAGAGGTATATAAAGATGAAATTAATAAGCACATTAATTCTTGTTGTTGTTCTCAGTTTTGCCGCCTTTGGTCAGGAATATATGACAACTTTAACCTATAACATATCGGCACCGGCTGGAGAAACAACACAATTTATCGAATCTCCCAGTTATCTGGGTCTTAGTTTTGATGGAAGAAAGTTTATTCTTCCTTTCATTTCCGTAGGTTTTTATACCGGTTGGCAGGTTTTTTACGAGCAAAGTAATATGCCCTTAAATGTCGACAAGGGTACCATCTCAGGAAACCAATATCGCTATATCAATTCTTTTCCAATTATGCTCAATGCCCATCTCTATATTGGTCCTGACCAATGTATGAGACCGTATGTCGGTATTAATGCCGGCGCCTATTTTACCTGGAAGAGATTAAACATAGGTGTTATTACAGCAGAAGAGAAAAAATGGGTTCTGGGTTTTGCACCTGAAGTTGGTATGACAGTCCCGATTGGAGATGTGCATCTCAACCTCGGTGCGAAATATAATTATGCACTGCCTCCGGGTGATTCGGAATATTATGAAGAAGCTGACCCACTTCAGTATGTCAGTTTCCATATTGGTTTTGCCTATTATCGTTAGTCGGGTATTCCGCTAAAGTTTTTTTACCACGGAATGCCACGGAAAAGAAACACTGATTGGTTCACGAATTTGTCCACGAATTACACGAATTGGACACGAATTATCACGAATATTTCTTAATAATTCCTTGATAGTTTGTGTGATTCGTGGATAGAAATGAATTATCCAGGATAAATAAGACATTTTATAAATTCACTCAAAATATAATTTTCCGTGTTTCTCCGTGTGATTCCGTGGTAAAATGTTTTTCTTCAAAATCTATTATTTATAGCGCCCGGAAATATTTCCGGGCTTTTTTTATGCCTCAGCCTTCTCCGTTTGTATTTTATCCTAATTTTAGTTTAATTATATTGTAAACCATAGAATAATTATGCTGCGTCGAGATGCCGTTATTTAATGGATTCCCGCTTCCGCGGGAATGACAATTTGTGAGAAAGTCACAGTAATATTGTGAAATACTGTGTATTCTGCAACAGCCTGCTCTGGCGGAAATGGAATAAAGACACCTAAAATACTTGGAGTTAATTATGTATTTTAAACATAAAAATACAGTATTGAATGACTGGATAAATACTTTTACTCCTGAGATCATGTATCAAACGAAAGTATTTAAGTTGATCCCTTATACATTTTTTCTTTTTATTATGATCATTATTATCAGTGGATGTGCAGGGACGGGAGGATATCGGGAAGCAAAATTTAAGGATGAAAAATACTCAGATGTTAAAATCTACGGAATGTTCGATAAAGAATACGCCAGTAAATATTTTGGTAGTTTCAGATTTGTGTTTGAAAATCAGGGTGATCAATGGTTGACGATGGAAAATATCAGATTATCATTTGCTCAGGATAGTGCGCAAAAATATATTAAAGTCCTTGATCAACCGGAATTAGAACAGTGGAGCAGGGCAGTACGTTTGCAAAAGAACCTTCACGAATCAACTGTCAAGGAGCTCCAAACTGCTTTAATTAGTGCCGGCTCGAGTATATCCGGTATGGTCGGTGATATTAGTGAATCTGTCGGTCTTGATGCCAGTGGTAAAAAAAGGACCTATCCGGAAAATCATTTATATGCAGAAGAATTTATTCTCCCGCCGGGTTTTGCTGTTGAAAAATGGGTTCTTCTTGAATCTTCACATCATGAGAAAATTCCCTATGTCACAAATCTTGATCTGGATTTTGAGATCAACAAAAAACATCAACGTGCGGATTTACAGTTTCGTGAAAAATCATCAAAGTACAACAATTTTATCTGGTTCGACGCAACCCGCGATGTAGATCTGAACTTTTATCTGGGTGTAAGTATCGGCTCAGCTTTTCCCATAGGTGAGTTTAAAGAAATGGCAAACAGGAAAGAAAATATAATAAACATCTTCGGAGCAAACGCTTATCTGGCGATTCTGAAAAATTTTGGGATTAATTTTGCCCTGGACTATCAATCATTTCTGTCCCGGGCAAAACTACCGTTTAGAGCTGATTCACTTGTCTTGCCAGGCATTGAATTTGAATTTAGTAATTGGGAGAATATTTCATTTTTAATCAGCCCCAGATTTGTTTATCCTGTAACTGTGGATGTTGATCTGTTTGCAGAGCTTACCACTGGTCTGGTGATGAGCATATCTCCAACAATAATGGCAATACGGGCAGGGTTGGAGATTGAAGAACTTGAAAGTAACAGTACTATATCATTGGCAGGAGGGTTTGCTTTTGGTTCGAGATTTTATTTATCAGATAAATTAAATCTTGATATAAAAATGGAATTTATCCCATTTCTCGAGCCCACTTTCACTTATGAAACTGCTGATAATGAGGAAATAGAGGTTACCCAAAATATGAGTAAATATAAACTTAAGGCCAGTGTCAATTGGGATTTATGATCACCCATGAACCACATATGATCCAGGGATACAACTGATTGAAAAAAGCCCTCACTCTTTTATTGATTTCTTTATCTATGAATATACCAATACAGGCGCAACAGATATTTGGCATATCCTATGATATATCTATTCCCACTCTGGATACAAAAGAGTTTGTAAACAATATTAGTTTGGTTGGGTTTGGATTGGATGCCAGGGAAATGAGGCACGGTAAAGTCTCTTTTGGTGTAACATTTCATTGGAATTCATTTAAAGATGATCGCCTTGAAAGAGTCAATACGGGAGATGGAGATTTTATTTCAATCGATGACCGCTCACTGGAATCATTTCCTCTCCTTGTTAACAGTCATTTTTATTTCTTCTCAGAAATTGAGTCCTTTCGTCCATTTTTCGGCGCAAATATTGGAACCTATTTTATTATCACGCGCCGGAGTGTGGATGGTGTCAGAAGATCGGATAAAAACTGGCACTTTGGATTAGCACCCGATATAGGTTTTATGTTACACTTTATGCAGGATGTTCATATTATGCTCACTCTGCGTTATAATTATGCGGTAAAGACTGGTGGCTCTCCGGCTCAAACCTATTGGAATGTTATTTTTGGTTTTGTTTCTATCAGTTTATTTTGATACCGGATGCTGGATACTTGATAGATGATACAGTCTGATGGTTGATAAAAATCTGTTCCCCCTTATCAAAGGGGGACTAAGGGGGTTGTTGGAATTTGGTAGCAAGAAACAGAATACGAGATACGTTATGTAAAGGCGGGTTCAGAAACCGGGCCCTACATCCAATATCCAACATTCATATCAAAACACCCCCCTTAATCCCCCCTTGATAGGGGGGAAATAGATCTCTGCCATCCGATATCCTTTATCACGAATCTTGTATCCAAAATCCAACATCTAATATCGAGTCCCATTGATTAAATGCAAAAATTGTCTTAAAATCTAAATATTGTTAAAGAATATCCGATAAATGTTCATATAACAAGTCAATTGAATTAAGGAGGCGTTCTAATGAAGAAGTTTTTAATTGTATTGGTTATTTTATCCTTTGCCGGTATTTCATCAGCTCAGGGCTTTAAACTGGGTGTTGCCGGAACTGCTGCCTTTCCAACTGGTGATTGGTCAGAGTTCACTTCAACCGGATATGGTGTAGATGCATTTGGAGTGTTTGATATTATGTTGCTTACCCTTACTGTCAGGGCAGGGTATCTGAGTTTTGGTGAAAATGAAGAAGAAATTTTTGGTGAAACATATAAAACCAGCATCACGGCTATTCCGGTCATGGCAGGATTACGCTGGGATTTTGGCCTGCCTGTAGGACCTTCTTTTTATGCCGGTGTCGAAGCGGGTCTTCATGCCTTCACGACGACTGTGGAAGTAGGAGGGGTCACTGCACCGAGTGAATCGAATACAGAATTTGCTCTTGCTCCAAATGTTGGACTGGAATTTGCCGGTTTTGATCTTTCTGCATTCTATATGATTATAAAAGATGCGAACTATTGGGGTTTGCGACTCGGGTGGGGGATTGGTATATAACCTAACCTGAATTATTTTTATAGCCACCTCAAGATCGATTGGGGTGGCTTTTTTTTTATCCACGAATTACACGAATTTCCCACGAATTAACACGAATTTTTTTAAAATTCTTTGACCAGTTCGTGTAATTCGTACTAATTCGTGAAATTCGTGGACCAATTTGTGGATAAAAAACTTGAAAATTGGTGAATGGTTTATATTCTCTATTTTAGTATATTAAGGGTGTTTGTCGTTATCCTTTTATCATATAATTTTTATGAAATCTCTGTTTGTTTTTCTATTTATAGTATCAATTAGTATCATTGGTGTAAATGGCTCCGATTCAGATTGGATCTATGAATTTGGCTATCAGGATCGGTTGCTCTACATCCACCCTTTTGTTAATTATGATTATAACGCCTATTGGTATAATAACTGGGAAAGAAATTTTTTTAAGGGGAACGGATTTTTGTTTAGCGTGGGAAGTGTCACAACCAGTGAGCTGTTGGTTGACGGCGCCCTGGTAATAAACGAATCTCTTGGTAAAGGCTGGCGTTTTCGCGGTGAGGGGCGCTGGTTTGAAACATTGCACCTTAAAAATGTTGAGAAATCTACATTTATGGGTTTAGAGAAAGAAGTGTTGAATAATTCCTCGATATATTTGATTGTTAATCCGGCCTACGATAAGGAATACACGGATTTGAATATGGGGATTTTATATGCGGACAGTACTTATGAAAATTACATTCGTCTTGGACTATTGTGGGAGGATTTTGTCTATGCTGATAAGAACAACATGGATGGGGTGACCGACAGAGTTCCCCTGAATCTTGAATGGTATGCACGCTATCAGAGTGGCCGGTTTGTATTCTACAGCCAGGGACGTCTCAGCCAGGGTTTCGAGCGTCGTTTTCCCAATCTGGAATTATCCCCGGATTTAACGTCTCATGACTTACAACATAGTAACTTTACAGTTAAACTATATTATTTCCCTTCGGATGTATCCATACTGAATCTATCCTTTTATAATTACCAGTTTAACGAAACCAAAACTTTCTATGCCGACAGTTTTAACTATAATTACAATACACGAATCAGTGATATCGGGCTTGATTATCTGCTGACATTTAAGGAGGTAAATCGTCTGCGGTTCCAGTTACATTATGTAACAAACAGGGCAAAATCGATCGGTTATCGGGAGCATTTTTTTAAGCGGGAAGATTTTTTAACAGCCCTATCCTATGAAAGATTTTTTTCCAGACATATTATTGAACTGCAATATATGTTTGCCCTGCCCAGTTGGGATTACATCAGTCATCATGAGGAGGAAGTATCATACGATTATCAGGGCATTATGGATAAAGTTAAGATTGGCTGGACCTATAATTTCCCTCAGGGATCAAAAATACATATTTCTGTCAGTCATGAAGTACAGGTTGGTAATTTTGGAGGGGCAAATTTGCAATATATTCTAATTTTCTAGTGTTCCCTTAACCCTTCACCATGATGTGCTATTTTCAAGTTTTTTTATCCACGAATTACACGAACTATTCCATAAATATTTAACCTGATCTATAGCATAAATTTCTTGCGCAAAGGCGCTAAGACGTAAAGAAATAATTATTTATAAGGAATAGATTTAATTTAAAATTCAATTTCACAATCTTGACATAAATTATTCAAAAATAAATCGTTGCGTCGCTGCGTCGTCGCGAGAAATGAATTATCCCGGTTAGTAGATATTCTTAAAATTCGTGGACTAATTCGTGGACCCATTTACTTTGCGTCGCTGTGAGAAAAAAACTCCGTTAATCTATTATAGGTCTCCGGTCGCCGGTCGCGGTAAAATTGCCAGTAGTTGCGGACCTCCAAATTGAGATTCAAGTCTAAATCGGCTATAACTATCTGGTCTTTTTCCTGACTTGCCTCGGCGATGATTTCGCCTCGTGGATTGCAAAAGTAACTTTGGCCAAAGAATTTGCCAATTTTCCAGGGTTCCTCGATTCCGGTGCGATTAATCGCCCCTACAAAATAACCATTTGCTACGGCATGAGCGGGTTGTTCCAGTTTCCATAAATGGTCGGCATGGCCGGCAGTGGTTGCGGAAGGGTTAAACACAATTTCAGCGCCGTTCAATCCCAGCGCCCGGGCGCCTTCGGGAAAATGACGATCATAGCAAATATAAACGCCAATTTTCGCATAACTCGTTTCAAAAACGGGATATCCTAAATTTCCCGGTTTAAAGTAAAATTTTTCCCAGAATCCCGGATGGCAGTGAGGAATATGATTTTTCCGGTACTTACCAAGGTAGGTCCCATCAGCGTCGATGACCGCGGCAGTATTATAATAAACGCCGGGCATTTCCTCCTCGTAAATGGGGATGACTAAAACCATCCGGTGTTTGCGCGCTATTTCCTGCATCAGAATGGTCGTTGGTCCGTCCGGAATTTTTTCGGTCAGTCCGTACCAGCGCGTGTTTTGTTCTGCGGGAAAATAAGGCCCGTAGAACAATTCCTGCAGGCAAACAATTTGCACTCCCCGGTTTGCGCATTTATCTATTAAGGCAAGATGTTTATCAATCATTGCCTTCTTAATTACTTCGAGTTTTTCTGAAACCTGCGTTTCGGTGCAGGTTTGAACCAGACCGCACTTTACTATTCTGCTCATTATTTTCTCCACAAACAAATTTTATAAGTGTTCAAAGGTTCTGGGTTCTGGGTTAACCTCTGAACCTTGAACAGTGAACCCAAAACCTGTGAACATGGCAAACACCCCCCTTTGTCCCCCCTCAAGGGGGGAATTCCCGGGGTAAACCCAGAACGGTGAACTCTGAACCTCCTCTATAAAACTTGTCCGACCAATTCTGTGATATCCATTATTTTTAGTTTGCTGCCGCTGTGCCGGGCTGCTTCCAACAGGTTTGTTTGACAGGCCGGGCAGGCGCTGATGACCGCCTCCGCGCCGGTCTCTTCCGCTTCACACAGACGTTCCGTACCGATCTTTAACGCTAAATCATTATTATACATCTTGATTAAACAGCCGGCTCCGCAGCAGTAACCGTCATTACGGTTTCGCGGCATCTCTATCAGATCGATACCGGGAATATTGTTGATGATCTCGCGCGGTTCTTCGTATACGCCTAAATGGCGGCCAAGTGTGCAGGGATCGTGATATGTTACTTTGTGGGGATAGGATTTGAATGAAACCGGTTTATTTGAAAGTTGTTCGTTTATAACCTGGGCATAATGCACCGTTTCGAAAGGCAGCGGTTTTCCGAGCAGTTCGGGATAATCTTTTTGAAACATTTTCTGGCAGCCGGAGCAATCGAACACGATGCGTTGAATTCCCATTTCCTGAAACTCATCTACTGTTTTTTGAGCAATGTTTTTAGCTTTGTCGATTTCGCCGGCCGCCATGTAGGGATGGCCGCAGCAGATTTCTTTACTACTAATAGCAAAATCAACACCGGTTTTTTCTAACGAATTAACGGCGCTGCGGGCAATTTGCCGTCTGAGGTAGGCCGGGGTGCATCCGATGAAAAGAAGAGTATCTGATTCGGCGTCCAGATGTTTTTTGTTTTGCAGCCAGTTAAAACGTTCCGAGCGGGGTTTCTGGTAAATATTGCCTTCTTGCGAAATTGATTCATTGGATTGTAGTAATCCGGCCGGGCTTAATCCCAATTGGGCAAGTTCTTCTTTCATTTTAGTAAATACAGTCAACAGGTCAAGATATTTCAGGCAGTTTGCTTCACAGGCGCCGCATTCCGTACAGGCATATACCCGCTTGGCAATATCGGCGTCGTAATCAATTACGCCATCGACAAGGGCGCGTCCTAAATTCATTTTCCCGCGCGCGGTATAAGATTCATAGCCCGTTCCTGCAAAAGCAGGGCACATGAAGTATTGACCGATCTTACTAAAATCATAACAAAAAGCACAACGCAGACAAGCGTATATATCAACCTTTTTCGATGTGAGATTATTTTCCATGTATAATATTCCTTCCTTAACAGCGTTATTTTCCGTCCAGAAACAGCACTCCGGGATTTAATATATTATTGACGTCCATCATTTTCTTTAATTGTTTCAGGAACGCGAAGTAAGTCCCTAATTTGGGCATGGCATGGGGCGCGACCCCGGCTCCCAAACCACCGGGAGACATTTTCCCTTTAATATACATTAAATCACAAAGCTTTCCGCGAAGCTCTAAACCGTACTTCCAGGAATCTTCTTTCATTTCATTATACAGGGTATCGATCCAGAGATAAGCTCCGTTACGGGTAAAATAGACGTCAAAACCTTTGATCAGAATGTCAAATTTTTCAAATTCATCTTTATGATTTTTCACATATTCATATAAAAGAGCCAGAGATTCTTTTAACTGCAGCGTAGGCATAAAGCCAGCCACTTCGGGACACATGTAAGGAGCGCCCTGGTAATAAGGACCCGGCGCGACATTGCGAAGCCAGGAATACATATGGTCCCGCCAATATTTTTTAGTGCCGAAAGCATCATGTTCCACGCCATCCTTACTTTCGCACAGGCTTCTGGTCAATTGCAGCCGTTTGGCAGCTTCCTGTTTGCTGTCCCGGATAATAATATGGATAAAGGCTTCGCCCTCAACGTCTTTCGGTTTAGGGCCGGCAAACAGCCCCACCACAAATGTTGCCGCGCCTTCTTTCTGAATTTCATTCACAGCTTCAAGAGCTTTGCCGTAATCAGCGAAAGCATAAAAAGCAAACTGCTCTGCTTCCGGGATTTTTCGGATACGATAGGTTATCTCCGTAATAATTCCAAGTGTGCCGTAAGCCCCGATGAATAAACCAGACAGGTCAGGTCCGTTCGTGTAGCGCTCTACGGGAAAACAATGGGGATTGGCCGAAGCGCCGGTACGCATAATAGTGCCGTCGGGCAGCACCACTTCAAATCCCAATATGTGGTCGCCGGTCATGCCGTATTCCGTGATAGCATGGGGAATTACATTTACCGCCACTGAGCCGCCGACCGTTCCGGAAAACAATCCACCCCCGCCGGGAACGAACAGTTCCCAGTTATCTTTCTTCAAAACCGCATCGATGGAATGCCAAATAACCCCGGCCTGTACGGTTGCCGTCAGGGTTTCAGGATCTATTTTAAGGATTTTATCCAGCCGGGCGGTTGATAATAATATGCAGCCCTGCAGCACGCCGCTTCCTAAGAAAGTGGTAGCGCGTCCCCAGGTGAAAATCGGTTTTTTTAGATTATTGGCCAATTTCACTACCCCCGCAATCTCTTCCGTATTTCCCGGCTTGACGATAATGTCCGGGATACCGGCTTTGTCTGGTCCACAGTCGCGCGAATAGCAGATACGTTCCACCATTTCATCGCATACATTTTCCGGACCGACTATCTTTTCCAATTCCTTTTTTAGATTGTTGCTCATAAAATCTCTTGCTCCTTATATAATTTGTAAACGTTTACAGGTTCTGGGCTTCTTTTTATTCCCATTCTTCGCTATGCCGGTTCATAACATTTTCGCATGGCATTCACTTCGCGCAGCACCTCGTTTTCGTTGATAGTATTAATAATCCTTTCCTTCATAACTATTTTGCCATTAATTATTACCGTTTCCACATCATTGGCCCGGGCGCAATAAACCAGCGTATTTATAATATCGTGATGTGGCGTTAAGTGGGCCTGGTTTGGATTGATTAACT
>JAGLYF010000191.1 GCA_023132435.1 Calditrichia bacterium
AAACTTCTGAAGGTGAGAAAGAGGACGAGAATAATAACCACAAGCACCAAAGGCATCATTTTTTGCATATCCTGTGACATGTATTCTCCGAAAGTGACCTCCAAAACCGGACGCCCGGCAACATAGATTTTCTCAGGTCCTCCTCCCTGCAACTCCAAATTTATTATTTCCCTAATCTGGTTGTAAACCATAGCCCGGCTTTTCAAACCATTTTCCAGTTCTGCGAAAATAGCTGTGGCTGTGCCATCCTCTGAGATAATACCTCCGGTATACATTCCATTATCGTAGATCTTCCGCTTTAGCTCTGCAATTTCCGACTCCGTTGCGGGTATCTCTTCCATGAAGGGGGAAACCTCAAAGCCAAATTCTGTACCAATAATGTTATCAATGGTTGCCAGACTTACAACATCATCGTCGGTGATGGCGACAACCCCCTCCAGACTTGCAATTTCCCTCGTCAAACGCTTAATCAACTCAAGGGTGTGCGGGGTAAAGATTCCGCTGGGTTCTTCGTTTACAATTCCGATAATAATGGCATCTTGTATCCCAAAGATTTCCTCCACCTTGTCACTATAGACAATAGCCGGATGTCCCTGCGGGATCATACTCTCGGCATCGGTTTCCATCCTCATATTCGCCAGTTGGGAGCCAAAGACAAGCGTTAAGGCCACAATCAACAATATCGTGGTTTTGGGGAAAGCGGTAACGATCTCAAAGATTTTTTTCATCTCTATGGAATCCTTTCAGAAAAAGTGAAATTACAATCTTCTTATTGAACATTATTTTTGACTTCCATCATCTTTACCAGAAGCCTTATGGCATCTTGGATTTGCTGGACTTTTTCAACTGGAATCTCCTCCAGACCATGAACCATCTTACCGAATCCTGAATGAGGGGCTCGGTCTATCATTTCTTTTCCTTTGTCGGTCACAGAAAGATATACCACGCGTCTATCTTCTGTGCCTCGACGCCGTATGATATGGCCTGCTGCTTCCAAACGGTCAGCAATTCCGGAAACCGTACTGATATGAAGGTACATCTTTTGGCTTAATTCACTTAAGGAGATTTGCTGGACTTGTGCTATTTTTCGAAGTGCCCCCAATTGTGGACCTGTGATACTGAAAGTTTTCATTAGCTCTTTTGAAAAGCTATTAAGTGCGTTTAAAATTTGGCTTAAGGAGTTAATGATTTGACGGATATTCTCTTTTTTTTCTGAATTTCTATTCATCGTCTGGCTCCAGATTAAAATGCTTTGAGTTCAAAATATTTGTATACCAAATATATAGCGAAGAAATACTTTATGTCAAGTGTTAAATGTCAAGATTTTTTTGAGTTTTTTGAACTGAATTTATAATGCTCTAAAATTCAATTCCGCTTTAATAGAATCAACTATTATTATAAATCCCTTACCAAATCGATTAATGGGATTTGATTCTGGCATTTTATTTGACATCATATTCTGCTATAGTTGGATTGTTGTAGTTTCAAAAACACAAAAAACCTAGCTCATATTTCACAAATATTCAATGAATTAAATATTATAATCAAGATACGATGAATGCTTACCACAAAAATAAATGCCCATAAATTCTGATATTAAATTATGGTATAATTCTGTCCCGGGAATGACCCAAACGGGGTTAAAAAAGGGTTATAAGTTTGGATAAATTAGGAATTTAATTCCATTTGTGATTAGTAAAATATTAGATTATTGCTAAGTTAACTTCGTAAGATATATTGATTTTACTAATTATATTTAGTAATATTGAGCAATTTTGATTTGAGGGTATAATAATGGAAAAAGTAATTCTTCTACAAAATAAGCATTGGCAGCAGCCTTATCCAGATTTGATTGTCCGTGAAAAACTTAAGAATTTAGTTAAAAAATTATCCCTTAAAGAAATACAGGTGATCCTGGGTATTCGACGAAGTGGTAAATCAACGTTGCTCAAGCTTATTATTAATCATCTGATGACGAAACATGATCCATTGAGTATGCTGTATATCAATTTAGATGATCCCTTTTTAACTGAAATATATCAGGATTCGAGCCGGCTTTATCAAATTATAGATTTTGCTGAGAAACTCAGCGGCAAAAAAGTTGAATACCTGTTTTTGGATGAAATACAGTATGTGAATCTCTGGGAAAAATATGTAAAAAGTATTTATGACAGTGAGGTTTTTAAAAAAATATTTGTCACCGGTTCAAATTCTTCTTTACTCAAAGGAGAATATGTGCAATTACTGAGTGGCCGATTTATCCTTGATGAAGTTTTTCCCTTCTCATACCGGGAAATCCTTAAAGACAGAGGGATTGGCTCAAAACTTGAATTAATTCAAAATAAATCAACAGTACTTGCTCTCGTTGATATAATGCTGGAATATGGGGCATATCCTGAGGTGTATAAGACTGAAAATTATGATTTAAAAAGAGAGTTACTGATTAACTATTACGATACAATTGTCTTAAAAGATTGTATCGCTAATGCCCGCATCCGTGAAATACGTGCATTTGGGGAGCTCACCCATTATTTATTGACAAATGCGGGTACCCTATTTTCATACAATGGTCTTGGAAAGGCCTTGAGTACTAATGAGAATAGCGCCAAAGAATTTATCAATGTTTTGGAAAATAGTTTCCTGATAGATGAAATACGCCAATTTTCTTTCTCTTTAAAAAGGCAGTCCCGTGCGCGCAAAAAGGTTTATGCTATAGATAATGGAATTCTGGC
>JAGLYF010000192.1 GCA_023132435.1 Calditrichia bacterium
TTGGATTCGTTGATAAAAAAAGGTTATCCTTTGAAAAATATGGATACAGGCGTTGATCTTTCAGAAATTCTCGATCGTGTCTGCAGTGCCAATGTCTATTTCGGCGCTGAACCCGTAGTCGAAGCGCTTAAAAAAGGGGCTCAGATTGTTGTCTGTGGACGAGTTACTGATACAGGTATTACACTTGCACCGATGATTCATGAGTTTGGCTGGTCCTTCGATGATTGGGATAAACTGGCGGCAGGTATCGTCGGCGGGCACATTAATGAATGTGGTGCACAATCCACCGGAGGAAACTTTCTCGCCGGTTGGGAAGAAGTACCAGATATGGATCATATTGGGTTTCCAATTATAGAAGCCTCTCCGGATGGTCATCTGATCGTTACCAAACATGAGTCACTGGGCGGGCTTGTGGACGAGCGGACAATAAAAGAGCAACTGGTATATGAACTGGGAGATCCAATGGAGTATATCACACCCGACGTTACGGTTGATTTTACCAGCATTCAATTGGAGACGGAAGGAAAAAACCGGGTTGCTGTCAAAAATATAAAAGGAATTAAAGCAACAGACCAGTATAAGATATCCATATCTTATTATGATGGTTATACCTGCACTGGCGGATTAACCTATGTTTGGCCAGATGCCTTAAAAAAGGCCAAAAAAGCAGATGAGATTTTGAGAAAAAGACTGGATAGATTAGGACTTGAATTTGACGAAATCCATACAGAATATATTGGTTATAATGCGGGCCACGGTGCTCTCTCTCCTGACCTGAATGAACCCAACGAAGTGATTATAAGTATCGGCGCGCGAGGGAAAAGTCGTGCGGCGATAGAGAGATTTTCCCGGGAAATAATACCGCTTGTTCTGACCGGTCCGCCGTCTGTAACCGGTTTTGGGGGAGGCCGTCCCCGGGTTCGGGAAATTTTCGCCTACTGGCCGGCCCTTTTACCAATGCACGTTGTCACTCCGAAGGTAACGATCGTTTGAGAAAACGACAAAGGTATAGGGTATAGGGTATAGGGTATTTCCAAATTACAAATAACAAATAAATTTCAAATGTCCAATATCCAACATCCAGTATCCAGTATCTAGCATCGAGGAGCGAGTAACGAGAAACGAGAATACAATATCTAACATCGAAAAGGAGGTCATATGGTCGGAATTGTGGGATATGGTTCCTATATCCCTGTTTACAGGATCAAGGTTGAAGACATTGCCTCTCAATGGGGAATGGATCCACAAGCAGTTAAAAAAGGACTGCTGGTAAATGAAAAAACAGTTCCTGCGATGGATGAAGACACGATCACCATTTCTGTTCAGGCAACAAAATACGCCTTGCAGCGTGCTCAAATTGATCCGCAGGAAATTGGCGCTGTTTATATCGGTTCTGAATCTCATCCCTATGCGGTAAAACCAAGTGGCACTGTCCTGATCGATGCAATCGGGATTGGTCCGGATGTTCATGTTGCTGATTTCGAATTTGCCTGTAAAGCAGGAACGGAAGCGATGTTCGTAGCTTACAGCCATGTAAAGGCCGGTAACATGAAATATGCCCTGGGCATAGGCGCCGATACTTCCCAGGGTGCACCCGGTGATGCTTTAGAATACACGGCATCTGCCGGAGGTTCCGCTTTTATCATGGGCAGTGAAAAAGTGATCGCTGAATTTGAATATACTTATTCCTTTACCTCGGATACCGGAGATTTCTGGCGTCGTGAGGGAATGAAATATCCAAAACATGGCGGTCGGTTTACCGGCGAACCCGCCTATTTTCATCATGTAATCAGTTCAGGTAAAGGAATTCTGGAAAAATCCGGATTGAAAGCCAGTGATTTTGCTTATGCAATCTTCCATATGCCAAATGGAAAATTCCCTCAAAAAGCAGGGAAAATCTTAGGCTTTGGCAAAGAACAACTGGAACCTGGCTGGGTGGTTCCATGGATGGGAAATACCTATTCCGGTTCTTCTCCTACCGGTTTATCAGCCACACTCGATATCGCTAAGCCGGGTGACAGGATTTTGCTTGTCTCATTTGGGTCGGGTGCCGGTAGTGACAGTTTTGTCTTCAAAGTGACTGATGAGATCACAAGTGTGCAGGATCGCGCACCAAAATTTCGTGAAATGCTTGACGGCCATAAAATTTATTTGAACTATGGTGAATATCTCAAGCATTATGATAAAATTCATATGAATGAATAGTTCTGGATGCTGGATGCTGGATGATGGATGGTAGGAATCTATTCCCCCCTATCAAGGGGGGATTAAGAGGGGTGTAATAACAACCCCCTAACCCCCTTTTCTAAGGGGGAACAGAGCTCTACAAACCGATATCCAGTATCAAGCATCCAGAATCGAGTATCAATTATCTAATTCAATTATAAAATAGGAGACAATAGACATGCGAGATGTCTACATCATTGGTGTAGGTATGACAAAATTTGGTGAGCTATGGGACAAATCTCTTCGTGATCTGTTCGTGGAAGCCTCACTTCAGGCTATTGAAAATGCCGATGTCGACCATATTCAAAGTATGTATGTTGGTGCAATGTCTGCCGGGTTATTTGTTGGTCAGGAACATATCGCTTCTCTTCTCTCAGATTATCTTGGCAATGAAGGTATTCCGGCAACCCATGTTGAATCCGCCTGTGCTTCCGGTGGTATTGCAGTGAGACAGGGTTATATAGAAGTTGCCTCCGGGATCAGTGACATTGTCCTGGCGGGCGGTGTGGAAAAGATGAATGATGGCGCTGATGTTACATTCGCTTTGGCGACTGCTTCCGATCAGGAATATGAGGCATTCCATGGCGTTACATTCCCCGGGCTATACGCGATGATAGCCCGGGCCCACATGGAGAAATATGGTACTACCCGGGAACAATTAGCAGAAGTAGCGGTCAAAAACCATGAACATGGATTGAAAAATCCCAATGCTCAGTTTCAAATGGCAATTAGCCGGGATACTGTAATGAAATCAACGATGGTCGCTGATCCCCTTCGCTTGCTCGATTGCTCTCCGGTAACAGATGGGGCGGCTGCGGTGATAATCTGTTCAGAAGATGTTGCAAAAAAATCAGGCAGACCATTGGTTAAACTCCGTGCATCCTCTCAAGCCACCGACTATCTTGCCCTTCATTCACGTAAAGATCTCGCTTCCCTGCCTTCTGTTGCCCGGGCTGCGAAAAAAGCCTATAAAGATGCTGACACTAAACCGGAAGATATCGATGTCTTCGAGGTTCATGATTGTTTTACCATTGCCGAGTTAGTTGTGATTGAAGAATTAGGAATTGTCGAACGTGGAAAATCGGGAGCTGCCGTGGAGGCGGGGATAACCCGGTTGGGTGGAAAAATACCGGTCAATACCAGTGGTGGATTAAAGTCAAAAGGACATCCGGTGGGTGCAACCGGGACCGCACAAATCATAGAAATTGTCGAACAATTACGTGGTGATGCCGGTGATCGACAGGTAACTGATGCACGGCTGGGTCTCGCCCAGAACATGGGTGGTTCAGGTGGTAGTTGTGTTATACATATTTTGGAGGGCATATCATGATTGTACCAAAATATACAAGAGAGATTCCACAGCGTTTTCGTCTTGAAGCAGAAAAGTGTACTAAATGCGGATATATTGCTTTTCCACCGCGACTAATTTGTCCTGAATGTGGTCAAAAATCTTTTCAGATGATTCAATTACAACCAGAAGGAAAAATATTAACTTACACGATTATTCATGTTGCCGCCGATGCTTTTAGTACACAAACACCTTTTGCAGTTGCAATTATAGAGACAAAAGAAGGTGCCCGGATGACCGCCCAGGTTGTTGACTGTACCCTTGAGAAAATAGAAACAGGTAAAGATGTCAAATTAATGCTACGCTGCATTCAACGCGAAGGGAAAGCCGGTATCCTCCAATACGGATATAAAGCCATACTATCACGTTGATATTTTCAAATAAGAGAAAGTAAATTGGTCCACGAATTACACTAATTTACACGAATTAAAAATAGATTCTTTGTAGATTTCTTAGTTATAAAATTAATTAAAACTAAATTTGTACTCATTCGTGAAATTCGTGGATCAATTCGTGGAATTCGTGGATAAAAACCTTTGCGTCGTTGCGAGAAATGAATTATCCAGGTTAATTATCCATGGTATTTCCGTGGTAAAAAAGTCAGATTATTAAGGGTAAAATATTCAATATGAAAGTACAATTGATAAAAATAGCCCATGCCCGTTCGGGTGATAAAGGAGATACAGCGAATATTGGTCTGATCGCCCTGAAACCGGAATACTACACCCTCCTGGTCGAAAAGGTAACGGC
>JAGLYF010000193.1 GCA_023132435.1 Calditrichia bacterium
CGTTGATTATATGTTACTTATACTCAATATACATTAATTTATTTGAATTATTCAGGCTAAAATAACCAAAAACATCCTGACTCACGGGAAATCGATAAAAAAATCGAAATATTATTATTGCGATTATGCGTTCAAGAGTTTATTATGTCATGCCAGTGAGGATATGCAATTTTACTTGGGGTACAAGTTATGGAGCTAAAAGAAAAATTATTTGGTGACGTGAATGTAGTATTTCTTGAAGGAAGTTTGAAAGGCGGTTCAGAAGTTACAAAGCTACACGGAGCGATAAAAGGATGTCTGGATAGAAAAACGGATAAAATTATAATTGACTTAAAAAATGTTCATTGGATGGGTAGTGTCGGTATTGGGATACTCATCTGTTGCTTAACCGCTGTAAAAAATGCTGGGGGCGATATGAAACTTTCAGGACTCAATGGTAAAATCCATGAGCTTCTAAGAATAACAAAATTGGAAAAGATATTTGATATCTATCCCGATGCCGAAAAAGCTGTGGAAAGCTTTAACGCGCACTGATCTATTTCGCTGCTAACAATCGATCTACCTTTGATTTCACCTGCATCATTACCATTTTCGAGGCATTTAGTTTCCCTCGTTTACGACCCAGATTAATAATATTGTGGACATTTGTTTTGGGCACGAGCGGTTGTTCCTCCTCAGGTTTACGAACTAATTGCAAAGATTCGGTAGGACATGTTGTTACACAGAGCCCACAGCCTATACAGCGATCTAAATCCACATTGGATTTAAAATCTTCAATTGTTAAGGCATCCATTGGACAACGATCAATGCAAATACTACAACCATCACAGATATCGGGATTGGTAATGACATGAAAGGGAGAAGATACCAGTTCGGCCGGTTTTGGATATCTTTTCAGGTTTTGCAGTACCCCACAACAACAGCCGCAACAGCAGCAGATATTAGCGGCTCTTTGGGAATTGCTTGGTTGTAGAACCAGACCAGCTTCATCTGCTTTATTCAGGATATCCAACGCTTCCTGATGATTAATATCCCGACCAAGACCATTACCTAAATAGTATTCTGCGGCCTGTCCGAATACCAGGCAAGTTTCCTCCGGAGCCTGACATCCCTCATTGATCATTGTTTTTTCACGACGGCATATGCAAGGTGCGACCGCTATCTTTTTATGTTTACGAATCAGTTCCTCTGCTTTTTCATAAGTTGTAATTTCTGTTTTTGCAGTGATACTTTGATTCACAGGAATTGTTCTTAATTGTGGTACTTTCCAGGCTTCCGCCATAAGAGCCGGAGCATATTCACTCATATCAGCGATTAATTCATGATCAAGATCGTTAACATGAAATTCCCAAATTCCAATCACCATTTGATTAGACATATATGTTGTTGGCTTGTGGTCTGATTTGATCCGATAGATCAATCCTTTTTTGGCCATCTCCTCTAAACGGGTTTCAGCCTCCTCACGATTAATTTTAGCTCTGCGGGCTATCACTCGGGGCTCTTCTGGTATCAGGGTTACATTGAGTGCTAATTCTGCTTCCTCTGGAGTGAAGAATCGTTGGAGTATTCTCAGTTCTACACCACTTTCAGTGGAGGGATAACCAGCAGGCATATCATCCAGATATTTGGCTAATTTTAAATAAACAGGATCTATTTCCATATGCTCGGTTTTAAATTTTTCAGCGATTACGGACATGTTGGATTCCGGATGATGATAAAATTTCATTTTTTATTAATATGATGATTTCTTAGATATTAAGAAAGGAAAATTTATATGTTGAGTTCTTAAATTTAATTTTTTGTGATCGTGGACACATCAGTATCATTGATATAAAAGTATATTCAACTCCATTAGAAAGAGTACAATCACTGACCAATATTAGAAGAAAGTAGCTAAAAAAAATATTTAAGTTAGAAAGAAACACAACCCCCTAACCCTCCCGCAGTTGCGGGACAGGCTCTTTTCTAAGGGGGAATTTCTGCATACTCTTTAAAAACAATAAGTTATGTTGAAAATGCGTTATTAATTTTTACACTACCTCCAAGATAAAAAGGAGAAGGAAATGAAAAAACTTCTGTTATTAACTTTTATGCTTAGTTTATTATTATTTGTATTCTCGGGCTGTGAAAAAGATGCGACCGGGCTTGATCCGGGTCAGGGCAGATTAAATATTTATATGACCGATGCGGCAGCACTTTATGATTCGGTTAATATAACTTTTTCTCAGGTCAGTGCGCATATTGATTCTGAATGGGTCACGGTTATCGGAGATCCGGTTACTGTCGATCTATTAAAATGGACGAATGGGAACAAGTTGTTAATAGGTTCTGCTGATGTTCCAGCTGGTAAATATACACAGGTTAGGCTCATTATAGATGATGCTGAAATTGGTGTAGATGATGAGGTCTATCCGTTAACTGTTCCAAGCGGTGCGAAAACAGGACTAAAATTTGGTCCACAATTCACTGTCGAAGAAGGATCTATTTATGAGCTGGTCTTTGATTTTGATGTCAATCGATCGATTGTTGTAAACGGACCGAAAAAGGATCCTAAAAGTTACAAATTAAAACCACATATGCGGATGGTCGCAATTGCGGTCGCCGGTTCGATTTCAGGAACGGTTGCTAATCTAAAAGATGTACCAATTGCCTATGCCATACAGGAAGAAGATACAATTACTTCCAGTCTGGTGGATACGGTAGGTGGTTATTTTATGTTGGGATTTCTTACTGAAGGAGAATATACCGTTTCTATTGTCGATACCAATGAACTTGAGTTCAATCTGGATAATGTCACGGTTATTGCCGGTGAAGACTATGATCTCGGTGTAATTACACTCGAGTAGGGAATAAAATCATAACCCTGATCTATTTATAACCCACTTAGATGGTTTAAGTAAAAAGTAATAAGTTAAAAGTAAAAAGGAAAAAAACTCTGAAAATCATATAGCTTAATTTTACCTTTTTACTTTTACCTTTTACCTTTTACCTTTTACCTTTTACTCAGTGTTCTCAGTGGTTTATTTATTAGCCAGGTTAATCAAAAATAATATCGAATGCCAATCGCCCCGTTAAAATCAAATCCTACTTTGGGAGCTAGATCAAGAATTGGAACAATCTCTAAAAAAATATCCAGAGGGGTGCCATCAAAAAGGTAATTAATACCAGCCACCCCTCTCACACCAAGAATATTATCCGATGCGAATACCATTCTGGCCCCAATACCATAATAAATCGGTAATTTTCCCTTGATGACACTAATAATTCGGTAATCATGCCATAAATAATCACTATGAAGATGTACGCCGCTTTTCTTGTCAATTGACCAGGCGAAGGCACCATCGATGGCAGTCCGGGGACTTATCCAGTATTTCCCGCTTAAACCGGTAGGTTCTCCTAAAATTAAACCCAGACCAAATCCTGTTTGCTGTGCATTTGAAGTGCCGGTTAAAATTATGAGTAAAGTAAGAATTAAAAGTACTTTTTTAAACATTTTATGATCTCCATGCAAATGAATTACCTCTTGCAAAGACGTAGTGTTTATTTTTATTTTGTCATGCCGTCGGCATCTTTGCAGTTGTAAATGCGATCTTCCCTTACCCGGTACATCTAAAGCAAGCAAATGCAAAGATTCCTTCGGGATGACATCCAGGATCGAGTATCGAGCAGCGAGCATCGAATATCATATCAATCGCAGAATATTTTAAGTTTTCTGAATAAATCCTCTTCATTATTTGCATTGGCCAGGCCAAAGATATTATTATCCTTTATAATAAGACCGGTCAGGCCCTGGTAAGGAATTTTCCTATACCATACAGGGTATTGATTAAGGCTTGTTTTTTGCCATTTTTCACCCAATCTTTCAGATATCTCAACCTGATCTTGATCTGCATCAGGTATAATCAGAAAGTACTGATAATCGTCCCCATCATTCTCGCTGTACTTTGCATAAACACAATTATTTAGTTCAGACAGTCCTAAATAGCCTACACGCGTAAATCCAATAGAACCGGGGACCTGGTTTTCCCTGGGTAATAAAGAAACTTCTGGTGGAAAACTGCCTTCTCCGGGTAATTTTTCTGCAATGGATTCTAAAACTTCTTTGCTGGCAGATTGAGAAAGTTTCCCCTTAAAGGCATATATTTTTATATAAAATTTACCTTTGAACATCAGAGCCTGAGAGGGTGGGGTGATAATCGCCTCCGTTCCAATTGATAATCTCGGTGTTACTCCCCGGCTTTCTGTGTTATATATACCAAAGGCAGATAAGGGTTGTTTCATGTCATAGATATCCACCGAGATAGTAACGCTGTCTGTGCTAAATTCCTGAACACGGAGGTTATGAAATCCATAATCGATAAACTGATCGGCAGCACCATTTATATATTCCCAGAGATTATCAGGATTATATTGCATAATTTCACTGACAGGTTTCCATCCTTCGATCTGTGGGAAATCTTCAGCATAAACGATTATAGCCATCACTGATAAAAAAATGAATATCTTATTCAATTTGATCATCTTTCTAACTCTTCAATTTTAATTAACCTTATCTATTCATAGCGCGTACCGCACCTGCGGGATGCAATCAAAAAAATGTCCACGAATTTCACGAATTTCCGCGAATATCTATTAAAAATTAGTGAATCAATTCGTGTAATTCGTACTAATTAGTGTAATTCGTGGATAGTCGCTGCATCGTTGCGAGAAATGAATTATCCAGATTACGCCAGTGTCAGCATCTGATGTGCTTTGGATAGCTGTCTTGGTATATCAATATGATGCTGGCAAGAATTAAGACATGGTGCGGTGCAATCGTTGCATTTGGAAACATTCATGTCCGACAACTTCTGATATTTCTGAATCGCTTCTTTTTCCCTTCCCTGATGCTCATAATAGTAAGCATATCTCATAATCGTACTCACCGGTACCAACTCCGGACAGGTCGAAATACAATCGGTACATCCATGGCGGCAATATTGATTGCTATAAATATCTTTGAAGTTATTTAAAAATCCGGTTGACTGTTCATCAAGCTTTTCACCGGAAAAAGGGATTAATTTATCGATAAAATCGAAATCTTTAAAAGAAACACAGACCGTATGCATATCCGGATTCTGCAGAATCCAGCGAATGCTGTTGATTCTCAGTTGTTCTTCGGTTTTTACACCATATTTATCGACAAAAGGTTGGATTTTTTTCATTGTTTCTTTTTGATTATTTATCCACTCTTTCATTTTCTGATCAATTTCTTCCTGAGAATCATACCGCCGGCGATAACGTCGAAGTCGACTTTCCTGTTCCTCTGTTGGTTGATCGGAATTATAATCATCAACTTTCAATACGCCCGGTGAGGTTTTCATGGCTGTAGCACCGACGTTATTCTCCTTACAGGCTTTCAAAATTTTATCCCCTGATTCCCTGTTCATGAAATTATAAATAAAGAGCATGAGATCAAACCGGCCATCTTCCGCCGCGGCAAGCATAACTTTTTCCATACTATCTTCACTATCCCGGCGGGGACCATGAGAAGATAAACCGTTAAATCTCAACTTTCCGTCTGCTTTTAATTTGGCAATGGCTGAATGAAATTCGGGTTTATCCAGAAGTGAAACTTTCTTCACCGAATGCATATAGAGCGCATCTATATAATTCGTATCCAGTCTTTTCAGACATTCGCGGAAACGATTCAGGATAGATTCTTCGCTTTCATCGGGATCAAGGTGCAGTTTTGTTGTAATAAATACCTTTTTCCGTTCCATATGTTTAAGTGCCTTACCAAGCTCCCTTTCAGCATCACCGTTATGGTAACCCTCAGCGACATCAAAATAGTTAACCCCACAATCATAGGCATACCTGAAAATATTGGCTTCTCTGACGCGGGTTCCTCCCATGGAAACATCAGAGGCCTGAAATCCTGTTCGGCCCAGGGTCTTGAACTTTTTAATCTTTGGCTGTTTTTCTTCCTGAAAACCAGCGAACACCCTATTGGGCATTAGGCCAGATGATAGGGTACTACCAGCGGTCAGAGCACCACTAATTTGGATAAATTTTCTTCTTGATATCGGATTTTTTTCTTCTAAACGATCTGACATTTTTTACTCCCCTTTTGAGGCATTTTTTCTGGGTTTATGTATAGATCAGATAAATTAAAATAACAAAAATTAGGTTACAGAAAAATATATTTTTTTAATAAAATTATTTACCATTACTCCACACGCTTTTAATTATTCTCTTGCATCAGCTTCTCTGCAAGGGTATTTTATAATAACAATCGAGACATACCGAATTTATAGATCATCTTATTGGTTAACGTCTTCTGAAGGAGTATCGGGAATGGGAGATGAAGAAACCCAGGAACGGCGGCTTTCCGCAATTATGTTCACCGATATGGTTAGCTACAGTGCGCTGACCCAGGAAAATGAAGAATTAGCGGTTGAACTGCTTGAAGAACACCGGGTTATTTTAAGATCAATTTTCGAAAAGCATCACGGTAAAGAAATAGAAATTGTCGGTGATGCCTTTTTTGTTGAATTCACCAGTGCTTTGGAGGCCGTACAATGTGCTATCGCGATCCAAAAGACCTTGTTTGAAAGATGTCAGGAAACCTCGAAGGATAGATGGATTCGTGTTCGGATAGGTGTGCATGTTGGCGATGTTATCCATCGGGATAAGCAGGTAATTGGTGATTGTGTAAATATTGCCGCCCGGATGGAGCCCCTGGCAGAACCAGGTGGTATTTGTCTCTCCGAGGATGTGGCGCGACAGATATATAATAAAATTGAATTACCTCTAAAAAATCTGGGAAAAGGGGAGTTAAAAAACATCCGGTTACCCATGACTATTTTTAAGGTTGTTTTACCATGGGAAACAGCTTCACACACATACCGACCTTCAAAATCAATTTTACATCAAAAAAAGAATATTTGGCTGATAATCCCAATCGTGGTTCTATTCGTTTTAATACTCTATTTTTCCAAATTATCCCTGAATAATCTTTTTAATGATTCCGGAACCAGCTCAGAGCAATGGTCTATAAACCGAATTGCCGTTTTACCTTTTAATAATTATAGTCCAAATGCAAATGATGAATATATTACAGATGGATTCACAGAAGAAATCATTACCGTTTTATCAAAAATAGAAAATTTGCATGTAATCGCACGAACTTCGGTTATGAAATATAAAAACCGGGAAATAGGTATTAATGAAATTGCCGATGATCTGAATGTGGGGATTGTTCTTGAGGGAAGCGTTCGTAAAGAAAAAGATCGCATAAGGGTGACCGCTCAGTTAATTGAAGCGCATACAGAGGTGCATCTATGGGCTGAAACATACGATGAGAATTATGACCACATTTTTGATTTGCAGAATGATATAGCTTTCAAAGTAGCCCATGCGCTGGAAATTACACTGCAGGATATGGAGAAAAACCGGATCGAAAAAAAATCTACCGATAATATCGAGGCGTATGATTTATATATGAAGGGTCGATATTACTGGAATACAAGACTACCCGAAAATTTAATGCTGGGAATGGAATGCTTCCACAAGGCGATAAACGCAGATCCGGATTTTGCTCTCTCTTATGTAGGGATAGCCGATACCTATCATTTGTTAGCATCCTATGGTCTGTTGGAACCGAATATCGGATTTACCCGGGCGAAAGCAGCGGCAATAAGGGCAATACAAATAGATGAGAATCTGGCTGAGGCATATAATTCTCTTGCTGCAATCAATCTGCTTTATGACTGGAATTGGAAGGAGGCAGAAGAAGTTTTTGTCAAATCTCTTAATTTAAATCCTAATTATATTCAGACCTATTCCTGGTATGCCCTCTATCTCTCTGTAAATAGAAGATTCGATGAAGCAAAATCCCAACTTAATAAGGCTCTAGAATTAGATCCTCTATCAGCGATATCACGCACCGATCTTGGTCAAGTTTATTATCATGCAGGGGAATATGTCAGGGCAATCGAGGAATACCAGAGATCTCTTAGCCTGGATTCAAATTATGTCTACACCTATGCTTATCTGGGGCAGACTTATGCAATACAAGGCATGCTGAATGAGGCTGAAGAGGCCTTTAGTCATGCGGTTGAACTCACTGAAAGCAAGGATCCTGCAACTTTAGCAGGTTTAGCCTATGTTTACGCTATTCAGAACAAAACCGGAGAAGCGACGGCAATACTTACACAGCTGAAAAATCTGGGAGATGGATTTTATGTACATCCCACTTATTTAGCGATTATTTATCTGGCCCTGGGTGACAGGGAAGAGACCTTGGATTGGCTTGAAAGGGGGTATCAGGACCGGTCAGAGTGGATGATTTATCTTCAGGTTGAGCATATGCTCGATCCCCTGCGTGGTGAAGAAAGATTTGTGGAACTTGTTAAAAAGATGAACTTCAAAAAAACTGAGAATATTTGATTAATAAAAAAATAACCGCAAAGACACTAAGGCTTCAAATCACATCCCGCATCTGCGGGATGTGATTTTCTCTTTTCCGTCTTTGCGGTTAAGAACAATTTCGGAAATAGTTCGTATGAGAACGGAGATAATATTTAAATAAATTGTGACCAGAACCACATCTTGTTTATAGACAATATTTGTAAATTTATAGAGGGTCGATATCAAGATGGGTGCTCAACTTGAATTTTATTTGATGATCCTGATAAAGAAAATTGAAAATCAGTCGAATGTAGTTTTTAGTGTTAGTTTTCTTAAAAGAATTTGAGTTTTGTTCGTGTTAAGATTAAAAAAAATATCGCTCAGAATTTTTTTAAGGATATAATCGTTGTTTTCATCTTCAGTCTGATGATGACAATGAAATTGTAACAGAAATTAAAATTGTGTTGATATATGAATAATCAGACCCAATCGAAAATACTGATTGTCGACGACGCTGTTGAAAATATTAAACTGGTTACTGAAATTCTTAACAGACCTAAGAATGAGTACCACATTGAAGCGGCCGGAGATGGGTATGAGGCACTGGAAAAGGTAAAGAAATTTGATCCTGATCTGATCATGCTGGATGTTGTGATGCCGGGAATCGATGGATTTGAGGTGTGCCAGATCCTCAAGGAAGACGAGAAAACCCGTCTGATTCCCATTGTCATGATCACAGCGTTGGATAGCCAGCAGGACCGGTTGAGAGGTCTTGAATCCGGAGTGGATGATTTTATCTCTAAACCTTTTAATGTCTATGAATTACTGGCCCGTGTTAAAAACCTGTTAAAATTGCGCAGCTATATCAGTGAGCTGGAACATGCGGAACAGGTAATTTTCAGTCTGGCCAGGGCGGTTGAAGCCAAAGATAATTATACAGAAGGTCATTGTGAACGGCTGTCAATATTAGCGCAGCATTTAGGAACCGAACTGCAGCTGGCAGATGAAGATTTAATTGTTTTAAAGCGGGGAGGCATTTTACACGATATCGGAAAGATTGCCATTGATGATTCCATCCTCCTAAAACCGGGGCCGTTGACCGCCGAAGAATTTGAAATAATTAAGACACATCCTGAAATCGGCGAAAATATTTGCCGTCCTTTAAAAACTCTCAAACCGGTTTTACCGATTATTAGATATCATCAGGAACGATTTAATGGAAGTGGATACCCTGAGGGTTTAGCCAAGCATGAAATCCCCATACATGCACGTATTATTGGATTGGTTGATTGTTATGATGCATTAACAACGGACCGGACCTATAGAAAGGCTCTGCCAAGTGATTTTGCCATCCAGATTATGAATAAGGAAACCGAAGCAGGATTATGGGATCCTGATCTTTTTAAACTTCTCAAAGAAATACTCGCTTCAGCTAAATATAAAACAATTTTTTAATTCCCCGATATAATATTTAATAGTATCCTTGTAATTGTTTTTCAAATTATTTAACTTTTAAAAATGATCTATTTATAGAAAATATAAAACCTTAAGTGTGGAGATAGCATGCGTCTTTTTGGAATTTTTGTTTGGATAATAATCGGAGCGATTCTGTTATGGTTTTTTGCCATGAATCTTGATCAGTACGTCAGGATCCAGCTATTTCAGACCACATACCATAATGTTAATCTGATTGTGGTCATTTTTATCACCTTTTTTATAGGAACGATTGTAGGCGCCATTCTCCTGTCATCCTATGTCTTAAATGCCCGGGCCGATGTACGAAATCTAAAAAAGGACCGATCCAAATTATTGAATGAATTAGATGGGTTACGAAATCTGTCAATTGATGAAATCCCGGATGCCGAAACAAAAATCACCCCTCAACCAAAGCCAGATGTTGACTTGGAGTAATAGACTATGCAACCTACAATTTCCTTTGAAGTTTGGATAATTATTCTGCTTTTCAGTATCATCCTGGTTTTGGCTTTTTATTTCGCTTATGCAAGAAAAAAAGTAAGCAGGGATGAAGATAATGCCTATGTGATGGCCTTAAAATACATGGCAGAAGGTGAAAATCGTCTGGCTGTAGAAAAATTCAAGGAAGCAGTTCGTGATAATTCATCCAATATTGATGCTTATCTTAAACTGGGTACCATACTGAGGAATGAGGGTCTTTATAAAAATGCCATCAGGATTCACCAGGATTTGACTTTACGGGGTAATCTTGAGCCCGGGGAACTGATCGACGTAAAAAAGAATCTGATTCTCGATTACTGGTATCTCGGAGATTATACCAAAGCAGAATACTATCTCAACCAACTCAAAGACAATAAAAATCTGATTGACTGGACCACACCTTATCTTGTAAAAATTCTGGAAAAAAAAGGGGAGTGGCAACCGGCCATTGATATCCTGAATAAAAGTTCACTTTCCAGAGAACAAAAAGGCAAATTTAAAATTGCCGGATTGAAGGTGAAACAGGGTCAAAAACTTGCTGAAAATCAGGAAGAAAAAGAAGCACGCATCCTGTTTAAAGAAGCCACAAAAACAGACCATGAATGTGCCGATGGATATTTGCATCTAGGTGATTCCTACCTGCGGGAAGGGCGCACAACTGACGCGATAAATGCCTGGACGGATTTGTGTAAAAAAGTGCCGGATAAAGCCCATCTGGCCTTTGACAGACTCGAAAAGGCTTGGTTTGAGAAAGGGCAGTTCAGTAAAATTGAAGAATTATACACCTCAATGCTTCAGGAAGATGAGGATGATTTACCAGTAATCATTGCTCTCTCCGAGATCTATCGTAAAAAGGGGGAATATGATCAGTCCTTAAAATTATTGCAGGAAGCCCAAAAAAGGGATTTGGATTCCGATCTTATTCAGTCACAGATGGCCAAGGTACACATGGATAAGAGTCAGTTTAAAGAAGCAGCAACATTAGCACTTGGGCTGTTAGCAAAAGAGAATCAGATCAAAGGATAGGAATCGACATAATTGTACGATTGATTCCCAAAAAAACCATGAAAATATTTTTTTTAACTCTGATTCTATCCTTATTTTTTTCTATTTCTATCTTACCCGCTCAAGAACATCAGGATCTGTTTGAATACTATGCAAACAGACAAATTGATAAACTAGAAACCCGGATAGAGAAATTAGGAAATACTGCTCAGAATGATCCGGAAGTATTGTTTTTTAGCACGGTTCTTACTTATAATGGGGATAATGCCTTCTCAATTTATGAACGATTATTCAAACAATCCCGAGGACCTCTGAAGAATTTAGTAGCTGAAAAACTTGCCGGGTATTATTATGCCCGGGGATTTTATGTAAAATCATCAGAATTTGAAAATATTGCAAAAACTTATATTCCTGTAAAAACTACAGAAGAGATAAAATCAGGCGATAATATTAGAGAAAGTAAAACTGAGCGAAGTACGAAATCAATCTATAAGATACAGGTTGGTGCTTTTAGCGTTATAGAAAATGCCAACGAACTTGCCAGTTTTCTGAAAGGCAAAAAATTGGAGGTAAGTGTTGTCAACCGAAATGTCAGCGGTAATAATCTTTACTGTGTTTGGGTTGAAGGTGGTTCGAGTTTTGAAAGCACAGAAAACATCGCCAAAGAAATTAAAAAGAAATATCAATTATCCTATCGAATAGTAAAACCATAATACAAAAGGTATAATATGGATGTAGGATTTCTAAATTACATTCCTCTGTTTTCCGAATTATCTGATGATGACTTGCGGGAAATTGTAAAACTAGCCGTACGTCAGGTCTATAAGAAGGATAATATGATCCTGATTGAAGAGGAAATCGGATCGACGATGTTTATTATTTTGGATGGACGGGTAAAAATTTCACGAATCAGTGATGATGGCAGAGAGGTAATATTATCTATTCTTAGTGAAGGTGATTTCTTTGGAGAAATGTCCATTCTTGATGGCCAGAATCGTTCGGCCAATGTGGTAACCCTGGATGATTCAAAAATCATGGTTATCAGAAGAGAAGATTTCCTGCAGATGCTGCATGACTATCCTCAAATTGCTATTAACTTACTGAAAGAACTGGCCCAAAGACTAAGAAGAAGTGATGCTCAGATTAAAAGTTTATCCTTACAGAATGCGACGGGGAAAGTCGCTTCCACTTTATTGAGAATTGCCGATGACTCGGGGAAAATCCATTTAGGGCAGGTTGAAATACCTCGTCTCCCTCCACAACAGGACCTGGCAAATATGGCCGGTACGAGCCGGGAGACAATCTCCAGGGTTCTTAAAGCACTTGCAAAGCAGGGCTATTTGAAAAAAGAAGGTAGCCGGCTAATTATCATGGATTATGAGTCCTTCCGTTCAGAATTCTCCTGAAAAGCAATGTAAAATGAATGAATATAAATGTTATCAACATAGGACTGTTTTCAGAGGATGACAAGCGTGTCGGTTATCTCAACCAGCTGCTCAAAGATCCCCGCCGAAAAGTAGCTATTTTCACCTTCACTGATTTTTCTAACAAATATATAAATCTTGATCAATTTGATATACTTATCCTGGATCTTACGACCGGTCCAACCTTCAATTTAAATAAAATTGCTGCTACACGGATTGAAAAGAAAATCACTGGTTTACCGATTCTATACATCATCAATGAACATCAAACCGATAATCTTGTAAAGATACAGAAAGATAAACCCATAGGTATTCTTCTTGATCCATTTACCGTTTTTGAAATTGAATCCTGGATCAGTAATCTGGCTGCGCTAAACGATCTGCAGAAAAGAAATGAAATTCATAAAGATATTGTAGAAACTGAAAAAAAACTTATCTACCAGATCGATAGTATTCTGCAGTTAAACAGTCTCACAGATGTCAATTCTATTGATGAATTTTATTATCAGCTTCAAGAGCAGGTTGTCCATAAAATGGAACTTACTTTTGCGGCTGAAAAGACCCTCTTCTTAACATTTGAACCCGAAAAAGGAAATCTGATATTCAACGAATACAATGGCAGTGCAACCACGATCAAAAAGCAGAAAAAATTCAACATAAAAAAATCACAGTTCAAACGTGCCCTGGAAGAGAATAGATCACTGATCATCGATAATGAAATGTTACTGGATTCATTTATCCAGTATATTGAAGAATCCATCGGATTTGATATAAACTCACTACTTTTTGTTCCCATAACGGTGTTACATCAGGTTCGTGGCGTTTTGATCGTTATAAACAAACTGTATAAACCTTCTTTTACAGAAAACGATCTAGGTCTGAGTCTTATCGTTATATCGAAAATAGTATATCATCTTGAAACATTATATTTAAAAAATCTTAGCTCGAAAGAACTATCTACCCTGATAAGTCCCAATTTAATAACAGATGAAAAAACCTATGAAAATCGTCTTTCGAAAGATATACTTGATTCCATTGGTTTTGGATTATTGATATTTAGTAAAGAATATCAACTACGATATGCCAATCAATTTGCCAAAAACACCCTTAACCTAAAGAAAATGAAGAATTTGACGCTTCACACTGTTCTGGGTGATGAAGCATTTGAAATTGTCGATAATCTGTTAAAAAACAGAGACATACCTCTTCTACAACAGGAAATACTGGTTAATCATCCCGGAAACAGACAACTTTATCTTGGTTATTCTCTCTATAATATATCCGAAAACTCTGATCCGGAAACATATGCACTCACTTTTATGGAAATTTCTCAGACAAAGCGCCTACAGGCAGAGATAATCAGGATGGATCGCATGGCTTCTCTGGGTGTTCTTGCCTCGGGTATTGCGCATGAGATTAGAAATCCGTTGGCGGGGATAAAGGCGATGGCCCAGACCCTGCAGGAAGAGTTAGAAACCGATGATCCAAAAAATGAGTATATCGAACGCATTGTTCGTCAGGTTAATCGTTTAGATGAATTGTTAAAATCATTCTTCTCATATGCCAGACCACAAAGACCAAATCCGGTACGTAGTAAAATTTCCGATATTGTCAGAGAGGTACTTCCTCTGTTTCGCAGAAAAATAAAAGATAATAGTATCATCGTTAAAGAAGTATATTCCAGGTCATTAAAGGAAATATTTGTCGATTTTCATCAGATCGAGCAGGTGTTTTTCAATTTGATTATAAATGCGATAGACGCGATGAAAGAGGGCGGCACCCTTACGATTCGTGCCCGCTTACCGGAAGAAACACAACCGATTATTGACAGAAGACAACGCATACCTAAACTGTTTTCAGATATATATAACGAAATAACCATTTCAGATACAGGGGTTGGGATGGACAGCGAAACCCTGAATAATATGTATAATCCATTTTTTACGACAAAACCACATGGAACCGGTCTGGGTTTGTCAATCGTCTACCAGATAATCCTGGAACATGGCGGACAGATCACGGTGGGCAGCGAACTTGATAAAGGAACAACATTTAAAATACTATTACCTGTTTTTATAAATGAAAAACAAGAATGACCATTATCCTTCCGATTAACTTCAGTTTTTAACCTGCTCTATTCATATCCCGCACCTGCGGGACTCGGGGCAATCAAAAAAATGTCCACGAATTTCACGAATTATCACGAATTAGAATATTTATTTATAAGTATAAAAAATATATATTTTTAGAAATTCGAGTTAATTAGTGTAATTCGTGGATAAAAGTTTTTTAAAATTT
>JAGLYF010000194.1 GCA_023132435.1 Calditrichia bacterium
CGGCAAATTTCAGAATGGCCGATTATCGAATTCAGCTATATTCTAAATAATTAGTATATATTTCCCTTTCCCCGATTTCTAATTCATAATTATTTTACTATGATGTATTTTTACCAATCATTCGTAATTTGAAAATCGTAATTATATTTATGTGATATGGTTTTGCCGATCATATATCTATATCCCCATACTTCGCCAGAAGTTCTTCATATAATTCTTTATGTTTTGCCAGTATCTCCTGGAAGCGGGGATCATTATGCAATATTTTGTAACACGGGTAATTAAGATATGTGAAATACATCGATCTGCGAATGCCCTTACTTGATCTGTCTTTTTCACCTTCAATAATTAATTCGATTGCTTTTTCTTGATCATTCAATAGTAGATAAATTACGGCGAGTTCAAAGGACGCTTCATAGTGTTCATCAAAAGTAATTTTATTAAAACTGGACAATGCATTTTCTTTGTCAGCCTGATCGTAATCTCCTCTGAAAGGTAATTTCCCGGAGATCATTTCATAAAGTATAACACCTAGTGACCAGATATCTGAACGGTGGTCAACAGATTCACCACGGGTTTGTTCCGGCGACATGTAAGCGATTGTACCAAGAGTCGTTCCTTCTTTAGTTAGTTTCGTTTGTGTGGCCAGCTTGGCTAAACCAAAATCTACTATTTTTGGTGTACCCTCTTCGGTAATCATAATATTAGCAGGCTTTATATCACGATGTACGATATCTTTTTTATGAGCTTTATCTAAGCCTTGAGCTACTTGAATAGAAATTTCTATTGATTCACTAATATCCAGCGGTTTTCGTTCGATTTTTTTCTTCAGTGTTTCACCTTCGTAAAAATCCATAACAATGAAAGACTGTCCGTCCTCAGTTTCATCGACATCATGAATTGTACAAATATTATTGTGCTGAAGAGCTGAAGCTGCTTGTGCCTCACGGATGAATCGCTTTTTAGAATCAGGATCACGGGTTAGTTCTGGCGGTAGGAATTTTAAAGCTACTGTCCTCCGGAGCTTGGTGTCTTCGGCTTTATAAACAATACCCATGCCACCTTTGCCGAGTTTTTCGGTAATTTTGTAGTGTGATATAGTCTTGCCTACCATAGTCCGATCGCCTGATTTACTATGAAAGACCAGTTATCTTTTGTTATGAATTAGTAGAATAAGAGTATAGAAGCAATATGGGTGAAGCTACCTAACTATTGTAGAAATCGCAATAATATTTTTATCACTATAGTATTGGGTGAGAAATTCAATATCCAGATTTTTATTGCTTTTCCTTGTCATATTGGTATATTTATTTTCATAGAACCTTATATGACATTTGTTTTAGCAGATACATCTATTCTCTCCTATTTCATACGGCAACTGTAACAGTAATTTCAGACTAAAATCATTTATCAAATCATTGAATGTTTTCTTCCCATATGTTTAAGTGAAATACTTCTCATTATTATTTGTCCGATTAACGATTTTAAGGAGGATTGAACGATGCTATTAAAAATTTTAATTACCGTATTTTTTATTGTGATTATATTCACCACTTTTTCATTTGCCATATAAGTTTACTTTTAAAATGGTAGTGGCAAAAGTTCTATGAAAAATAGGATAAAAAAATGAAACCACAGAGACCTCAGAGAAATACTCTGAGTACTCTTTAAGAATATCCATTCAAAGAAAGTACTGAGAAAATAATTTCCTGTGCTTTAGAAATTCATTCATATTGCTCAGTTGTTGACTTATCTAAGGGCAGAGAATATAAAAGTTGGACTAGTAATCAATTTTAATGTTGAAAGATTTAAAGATAGAATAAAGAGAGTCATATTATAAGAGAAAACAGAGGGGGAGAAAAGAATAAACTCGTTTAAGTCAATAAATATCAAATAATTACTCTGTCCCACCTACGGTGGGAC
>JAGLYF010000195.1 GCA_023132435.1 Calditrichia bacterium
AAAAAATGTGGGACACGATCAGCCTTGATAGGGGGGAGACAGATCTTTACCATCGAGTAACGAGAAACGAGTACCGAGCACCGAGTAACAATTATATTGATTCTATTTCATTCTATTTATAAATTCAGGATTATATCTAAATTAAATAGTGTAGATTGAAAATTTATTGCGATTTTGCTACTTTAACACCCAGAACAACCGAATATATGGTTGCAAGAAGGGTGATGAGTAGAGTGATTCCATGAGTAAGTATAGCAGCAGAAGAGATTTTAATCCTTTCAATTTAAGTTCTAAAGAACCAGGCCGAAAAAAACGCATCAAATTTGAAAGATTTTCAAGCCGGATAAAAACTAAACCGGTCTGGTGGTTTATAATAGCTTTTATTTTTATGATAATAATCTTTTGGTATTTAAAAATTAACGTTTCCTAAGCCGGAGTCCGGGAGGCAGAATGATACAGATCAGTAAAATTTTAAACGACGTTCCTATTTTTCGCATGCTCGGAAAGGAGAGTATTGACTTTATTATCGAACGCCTGAAATTTAGAACCTATGATGCCAACCATACCATCTGCAAAATCGGTGATCCCGGGGATACAATGTATATTATCATCTCCGGGGGCGTTGATATCATTATACAGGATCAGGAGGGTAATGAACAGGTGGTAGCATCATCCGGATCCGGGGACTATTTTGGAGAAATGGCCTTACTGACCGGTGAACCCCGATCGGCCACAGTCCGTACCACTGAACCCTCGGAAATGTTTTTATTGGTACAAAAAGACTTTGATGTCATTCTGGAAAAATTCCCCTCGATCTCATTAAGCATGAGTAAAGTGGTGAGTAAACGACTGCGGGAAACCCTGAGCAAAGCATCCGTACTGCCTCGAAAGGCAGTAAAAGATGCCGGCCCGTCCGGATCTTTGAGCGAAACACCCTTGATCGATTTGATTAATTTTTGTGAATCCAATTCACTGACCGGTACTCTGACCATCACCAATGAAGGCAAAGAAGGGGTCTTTACCTATTCAAGAGGTGAAGTCATCTCTATAAAAATGGATGATAAATCTGATGATTCTGCCCTCGATGAGATGCTGAAGTGGGAAGATGGCAAATTTGAAATCAAGTCAAAACCACTTACACTGGATGCAAAAAAAGAAGCGGAATCCAAGGATACCAAGGAAATTCTTATTGTTAATAACAGTCTGGTGGTAAGAAAACTGATCGAAAGGGCCTTTCGAAGTCTGGGATATAAAGTCGCCACAGCTGAAAATGTGGAAAAATCGAAGGCGACAATTGGTCAAAGTATTCCGGATATAGTTATTACTGATGTAAAACTGGCCGACGGACTTGGCCTGGATTTGTGCAAGACCGTACGAGAGGACAAAGACATACCATTTATATTTTTAGCCGATGATTCGGTAAAATCAGAATTTAGTGACGAACTGAAATCTTTAGGCAAAGCCGAACTGACAAAAACACATGAGGTGAGTGAGATAGTTAAACTTGTCGAGAATATGTTATAAGATGGTAAAAAGCAATATTGACTATTTACGAAACCTTCCCCCTTTTAAAAATCTTACCGAAGAAATATCTTCTTCTCTGGCAGAAAACCTGAAAACAGTGGACTATCCAAAAGGAATAGTAATTTTTAACGCAGGGGACAAAGGGGATAGTTTCTATGTGATAAAAAAAGGGACAATCAATGTCTTTATCAATGCCCCTGATTCAGATGATAAAGTTATTTTGTCAAATCTCACTGAAGGTGATTATTTTGGCGAGATGGCCTTATTGACTGGTGAACCGCGATCGGCTTCCGTTGAAACCGCTACAGATGTTTCTCTTATACGCCTAGAAAAAAAGGGCTTTGAAGAACTCCTAGAAAAAGACCCCAAAATCTCTATCTCCATATCACATATGATTAGCCAGCGATTAATGCAGGCCAATCTGGAGCGGGCGGTCTCCGAACAATTTTACCGGTCAAAGATTTCACCTTCGGGAACACTGACAGATTTCCCGGTAATGGAAGTGTTAAAATTTTGTGAAGAAAATTCATTGACTGGCCGTCTACTTCTCGAGCATGAAGATAAAAAGGCAGAAATAGAATTTCTGAAGGGAAATGTTCAGAAAATAAATATGGATAACCTGAATGACGCGGAGGCGATGGATGCCCTGACCCAATGGGCGGAGGGAAAATTTAAAATAGAACCCTCACTCTTTTCTCTGGTCGATCAGCCGGAAGAATCTCAGAAAAAAACAAAAGTGGAAAAAGCAGACGTGGAAAAACCAGAGGTGACAAAAGTGGAAGAGGTAAAGGTTGAAAAAGAATCTCCAGAAGAAATTGCCGGAAAAGATATTCCTGATCTTCTTGAAGAATTCTTAAGATCAACTTTTACAAGATTAGTGGATCTCGTCGGATCGATTCAGTTAAAAGATACAACCGCAGAAGTGCATTCAAAATGTAAACCCTTTTTCCCGTCTCTTGAGAGCTTCGTATTTGAAGTGGTTCCCGAAATTAAGATCGATCTGAAAAAATATGAAAACCAATGGACCGAAAAAGAAACATTGGGTGTAGCTGTCTTTCTGGAAACCATCATCAAGAGTTGTCAAAGTCAGGTGTACGGAATGTCCTACCTGAATCTTGAAAAACTGGCTGGAGAGAATAGCGGACAACTAAAAGAAATTTCATTTTTTGATTATATGGATCACGCAAAAGAGTTTAAACTATAAAAATTTTTACCACGGAAAGACACGGAGAAGCACGGAATAAAATAGGAAGTAAGAAAAATTTCATACTTCCTATTTCTTACTTCTCACTTCCTATTTAGTAAAAGTTCCGTGTTATTCCGTGTACTTCCGTGGTAAATTAATTAAATCCCATTAGCCTTTATATTCTTGATAAGATAATTAAAAGCATCATCGACATCATCAGAAAAATAGATTAAATCCAGATCCTCTTTTGAGATCGTTCCCCATTTAATCATCGCCTTAAAATCCAGAATGTCATCCCAATATTCTTTGCCGTATAAGATTATTGGAAGTTTCTTGCCGAGTTTTTGGGTTTGGATCAGAGTGAGAACTTCCATTAGTTCGTCCAAAGTTCCAAAACCGCCGGGAAAAATGACAAGCGCTTTAGCAAGATAGACAAACCAGAATTTGCGGATAAAAAAGTAATGAAATTCGAACATCAGTTCTTTGGTTATATATGAATTGGGGTCTTGTTCCATCGGTATGCTGATATTAAGACCGATTGATTTTCCGCCTGCCATGGAGGCGCCTTTATTGGCCGCTTCCATTATACCCGGCCCACCGCCGGAACATATGTAGTAATCCTGTTTTTTGGAATTTGGTTGAAAAGACCACTCTGTAATTTTTTTTGAGAGTTCAATCGCCTCATTGTAATATCTGGAGCGCTTCTGAGCATACGAGTCATTTTGAGTGCCAGCAGAATCGCTCAAATCTTCGGATCTGGCTGAACCAAAAAAAACGATACTGTTTTCCACACCGTATTTTTTAAATCTGGCCCGGGGTTCGTTATATTCGGCCAACATGCGAATCGTCCGCGCTTCCGGACTGTTTAAAAACTCCAGATTCCGATACGCTTTTGGTGGTTTTGTGTGTTTATTCATTGTTATTCTGTGTTCCTTCCGTGGTAAATCTATTCGAAAATTTTCCGTATCTACAGTTAAAGAACAAAAGCCAAATTTACCGGCCATTCATTTCTAAGTCAACTTGTACGGTTGCTTTGAATGTGACTTAAATGACTAAAGTGATCTAAAGTGAACTAGAGTGACTAAAGTGACTAAAGTGATCTAAAGTGACTAAAGCTTTTAGATTTAATGACAGAAACTATTATACTCACGGAAAATTGCAGATAATGATTATGTAAAGACGCGATTAATCGCGTCTCTACAAATACCAAATTATATTAACACCTTGATTTATCAAGGTGAAACGAGTTAACGTTTAAATTCATAGAAGCCGTTTAAACGGCTTATTGGTTGAGGTGTGGCCCCTTTATCACCTTGCTGAAGCAAGGTGTCAATTCAAATTAATGTTTTTCTTCTTTGCTTTTATTTATTTAATTTTTATGACACCTTTGTAAGGGGAAAAAATATGTCAAAACTATTATATCATATTTACTTAACTCTTCTTTTATCAGGAATAATACTCACTGCTTGTAACCAGAAAAATGGGGAAGGGGATGCAACGATGAAACAGGCAAATTCATCAGAACTGTCGGAACTTGAAAAGCGTTTGAAAAAATATATTGACAACAAAGAGGCCTTGGTGGCAGTTTCCTTTCAGGATACCGATCAACAATTTTACTTCGGTATAAATGATACCATTTCACTCCATGCTGCCAGTACCATGAAAGTTCCTGTTATGATGGAGGTTTTCCGGCAGTCGGAATCCGGCCGGTATTCAATGGAGGATTCGTTAACCATTCGTAATGAATTTAGAAGTATTATTGATAATAGTCTGTTCTCTCTCGATATTGGAGAAGATAGTGGTGACCGGCTTTATTCGATGATAGGAAAAAAGGAATCAATACGGTCGCTTGTGAATGAGATGATCACCTATAGCGGAAATCTGGCCACAAATCTATTGATTGATAGAGTAGAAGCAAAAAATGTCCAAATGTTTATGGAGTCTTTGGGCGCAAAGGATATCCAGGTTCTGAGAGGAGTGGAAGACCTCAAAGTCTATCGGGCTGGGAAAAATAACACAACGACTGCAAAAGATCTGGCCATTATTTTCCAGGCAATTTATGATGGAAAATACTGGAGTGAGAAGAGCCGGAAAGATATGCTCGATATCCTTTTCGATCAGCATTTGAGGAAGAAAATTCCCGCCAAACTCCCTGCTGATGTGAAAGTCGCCCATAAAACAGGTTCGATCACCAAAATTGATCATGACAGCGGTATTATTTATCCAAAAGAATACTCACCGTATATTCTTGTGGTTCTTACGAGGGGTTTTGAAGATCATAAAGAGGCGCAGGATTGTATTGCCGGTATTTCTCAAATCGTCTATGAATGGTATATAATAAATCAATAGAAAGTTTGAAAAATTCATTACCATAAAACCAAAAAGACACAAAGTTACTAAAATAAAATGTTAATGTAAGGATAAGAATTCAATTCACATTCTACTGCATAAATATCTTTATTTTAAAATGTTCAGCCAGTGTTCGGCGATTTGTTTGATCCGTTCCGAGTCAGCCAGTGTTTCCCTGACGAATTTGTTATTGTCAAAACTTCCCCGTACGGCGGTAAAATCTTGTTCAGCAACCTCGTCATCGCCATCAAGACCAAAGCCGATCCGGCTTTTCATGCTAAATTCTTTTTCAGCATCCTTTATGATCATATTATTGAGCTTTAACGAACTGGTTTGCCAGTCGGTGATAATTCCCCTCAGCTGTTCTGCAGTCAGTTCATTCGGTCGTTTTCCAAGGCGCTTTTCTATCAGATCCGCACACCAGGCCCAGGCGTGAAGGTCGTAACTTGTATATATTTCATTAAGAGCCGCGTTTAATTGTTCCACTGTGCCGAGTTTATTGTCACGCACCTCAGCCATGAAATCGCTAATAACCTTACGCGGGGCAAGCAATCCGGCTGCGTCCACCCAATCCGTATCGACGAGCCCGACCTCCGGACTTAATCGTTTTTTTATATCATCGATGGACGGATCATCTGGTAACTCTTTAATACATTTGAGTACCTCATCGCCGATAAAGATATCGATAACTATTTCATAATATTTACCGGTGCTTTTCAGCAGAAGCCGTTTGATATGGATGCCATGGTGAATGATATATTCCCGATCACGGGAAGCTTTTTCATAAAGATCATGTAGGGTCTGGATAGCGCGCAGTACCTTGCCGACGATATAAGGACTGAACAGATCAAAATTGATCAGGTCATATTTGATCGGATCATTACGCCGGTCACGGTTTGGCCATTTGATGCTGTCGCGGCGTGTACCGACGGTAAAAAGGTTCATTGCCGGTGTCAGTGTGCTTTTCCCGTCCAATTCGGTGATATAGGAGAAGGGAAAATCAGAGGTGTCAAAATTGGCGTAATGTTTACCGACGATCGCACTGAATGCGCCAACCCGTACTGGCCAGAGCAGGTAGGAGAATGAACCTGTTTTGGCGCCGCGCTCGAGAATGCCCTGATGCACGGGACCCAGTTTGTACATGTGATTACTCTGATTGGTACCGCTACCGGCATTATAAAAAGAGAACATGCCCGCGATCAACAGCGTCGATTTGTGATGGGTTACCGAATAGGGTCCGGCAAAAACTGAGCACGACTCACCATGAAATCCCTCACAATTGGCAAAAAAAGCCGAATTCTCGGCGGAAAATTGCTTGCCCATTTGCACACCCTGGCCAATAAAACATTTGGCCAGCAGGGCGCTGCTGTCCACTTTTGAACCGGACAGTATGATGAATTTTTTCCCAATAACGCCCGACCCCACATACGTCGGATCATGGGTAGTGCTGGCTATAGTGCCTTCCTCGAGCCGGATAGCGCCGTTGATAACTGCTGCCTCGCCGATCCAGACATTGCGCAGGGTGCCGCAGTTCAGCACTCTGGCGTTTTGCCCGATCATGCCTGTGGTAGATTTACGGCTGTCTGTGTATTTCCTGATAACCGCGGTCAGTTTTTTGATAAATTCGCCATCATGCCGATAGGTTACCATCAGGTAGGCGACCTGGGCTGATAATTTGTCGAAAATCGGTAACGCCCTGCCGCCACCCTCATTAAAAATCTCGATCTCGGTCCCATTGCCAAAGCTGCTTTCACCGGATACCGTTAAAGCGAATACACTATTAATAATGGCATCAGTTTGGATCTCATAGTTGACCAGGTATTTTACGTCCGAGATATACGCGTCATCATGGATGATACAATCCTGAATATGGCATTTGTAAAGACCGGCTGGCTTTGTGATACCATCATAGACCGTTACTGCTTTTTTGAAGTCACCGATTTTTACCGTTCCGGCAAAATCGACATTTTTTACACGTGAAGGATCAAATCCTTCCTTGACATTTACTTTATCCCAGGATTGCGCATGACAGCCATTCTGCTCCAGCTGTCCGATTTCTGTTTTGCTCAGAGCTCTGTAATTCATTTTTTGGCCTTATTCTAGATCAGGGATGATATTGCCGGCAATTTTTTCAATATCTTTGAAGTATTTTACCGTTTCAACCTGTAATTCCATAGTGGCGTGATCATCACAGGCGATAATCGCTTTCTGGTGCATCTGCATCATGGAAACGGTCCACATATGACTGATACCGCCTTCGACAACCTGGCGCAGCGCACGGGCTTTACTGAAACCGGATATGATGATCAGCACCTCAGCCGCGTCCATGACGGTGCCGACGCCGACAGTAAGGGCTGTTTTTGGCACCTGCTTAATGTCATTATCAAAAAAGCGCGAATTGGCCAGGATGGTGTCGTAGCTTAGGGTCTTGACCCTGGTATGTGAGGAAAGCGATGAGCCGGGTTCATTAAAGGCGATATGCCCGTCAGGACCGATACCCCCCAGAAAGAGATCGATACCCCCGATCGCCTTGATTTTTTCTTCATAATCGTTGCATTCTTTTTCAAGATCTGCGGCGTTGCCGTTAAGGATGTTTACATTCTCACGCGGGATGTCGATATGATTAAAAAAATTATGCCACATAAAGTAATGATAACTTTCGGGGTGGTCTTCGGAAATACCGACATATTCGTCCATATTGAAAGTGACCACATTTTGAAGGGAAACCTGCTCCTCTTTGTACAGCTGGATCAATTCCTCGTAAGTGCCCAGAGGTGATGAACCGGTTGGCAGGCCGAGAACAAATGGTTTGTCTTTGGTCGGCCTGGCTTTATTTATTTTGTCAGCTACATAATTGGCTACCCATTTGCTCAATGCCCGGTAATTGGGCTGGATTACGATTCTCATTTCATACTCCTTATATCATTTGCGGTAGTGAAAAAATAACCACCTGACTGAGCCACGCCTAAGGCGAGCAGGCCGGGCAGGCAGATTACACTGATTATTATTAACCACTGAAAGCACCGAAGTACACCGAAATTTTATTATTAATTATTTTATTTTTATTCTGTGGACTCGGTGTTCTCGGTGGTTCATTTAAAAATCTCTATATTCCATCTTTTAATAACTCCTCATTAAAATTTATTAGCCTGGAAAATTCATGAATTTTAGATTTGTCAAATAGCGACAGTTAAGTTTCCCCTTAAAAAAGGGGACTAAGGGGTTGTAAAGCATTGACATATTTCAAAAGATTGCATTTAAAACAACCCCCTAACCCCCTGCTAAGGGGGAATTAAAACATTGATTATATGTTACTTATACCCTTAATCTTTAATTTTTTTGAATAATTCAGATTAGTAATCCAATCGATATGTTTGCTAATTTCATATGGACAATTTTTCAAATTCCATTCCTTCGTGTCCTGTGATCTTCGTGGTGTATATTTATGAATATCCGCACCACGGCTAATGCATCAAAGCATAATCTTGGCATCGGCAACAAAACAACCCTGATTTTCATCCAGAACGATCATCGGGTTGATATCCAGCTCTTTTATCTGCGGACACTCGACTGCCAGTTGCGAAAGTCTCTGTATGCAGGTACGGATCGTGGCTATGTCTCTGGGTGTTCGGCTACGGGCGCCGGTCAGCATACCTGAAGATTTGGTGTTAATGATCATCTCTTCGGCGGTTTGCTGGTCAACCGGGGCTACCCGGAAATTGACATCGCGGAATATTTCCACAAAGATGCCGCCCAGGCCAAACATGATCACCGGTCCGAATGAGGGATCGCGTTTCACACCCAGGATGACTTCCTCGCCGGCAGGGACCATTTTAGCCACATAAATACCCGTAACTGTTGCTTCGGGCATTTTTTCAGTGACATTTTTGTGGATGGACAGATAGGCTTCACGTGTTTGTTTTGCCGACCTGATATTCAGAACCACGCCTTTTACATCAAACTTATGGACGATTTCATCAGATACAACCTTCATCACTACCGGAAAACCAATTTTCTCGGCCATTTTTACGGCTTCTTCTTCGCTTTTTACCATTACGCCAGGTGGGATCGGGAAACCATATGCTTTTAAAACTTCAACCGCTTCACCTTCCGGTAAATATTTGCGTTTGTTTTTCCGTGCAGTTTTCAGGATCGATTGTACCTTTTCGCGATCGACATCATCAAACTTGACCGCTTTGGTCATTTCGCTTCCTATACGTTGCTTGAACTGATATGCCCGGGCGAATGATTTACTCATGCTTTCGGGAAGAATATAATGTGGGATCTTATGCCTTTGTAAAATATCAATACCAGCCGCGACATCGGCCTCGCCCATAAATGAGGCATAAAGCGGTTTATCATAGTGACCGGAAACCATACAGATTTCCTCAGCTATTTTCTCGATATCTGTCATGGACTGTGGGGTTAGAATGACAAAAACGCCGTCAACGTTTTCATCCTTCATGGCATTGGCCACCGCGACATGGTAACGGTCTGCGCGTGCATCACCGATTACATCAACCGGATTCTTGATATTAGCTGTTTTGGGCAGACTTTTTTTGAAAATGTCGGTTGTCTCTTCAGAGAAGCGCGCCAGCTGTAATCCCTCGTGGATCGCTGCATCGGTTGTCAAAACACCGGGTCCCCCGGCATTAGTGATAATAGCCACGCGGTTATTCGCGGGCAGGGACTGATAGGTCATGGCGATGGCGATATTGAACATTTCTTCAATATTATCACAGCGGATGATCCCGGCCTGTTCAAAAGCCGCATCTACGATTTCATCACTACCGGCCAGCGAACCGGTATGGGAGGCCGCCGCCGATGCCCCTTCCATTGTGCGTCCGGATTTGAGTGCCAGTATTGGTTTGGCGCTTTCGGAAATGATCTCGCGGGCGGCTTTCATCAATCCCGGTCCGTCACTGATCTCTTCCAGATAGACCAGAATCACCTTTGTTTTAGGATCATCTCTCAGGTAGTAAAGCAGGTCAATTTCACTAATATCGGCTTTGTTGCCAAAACTGACAAATTTGGAAAAGCCGATGTGCTTAGCCTGGGCGTAATCCAGAACTGCTGTACACAGCGCACCGCTCTGTGATAAAAAGGCGATGCTGCCTTCTTCAGGCATTTTACGGGCAAACGAGGCATTGAGCAAGGCCCTAGGATCAGTATTGATCACACCAAGGCAGTTCGGACCAATAAACGACATGTCGTACTTGTCGGCGATTTCCTTGATCTGTTTCTCGCGCTCCAGCCCGATACCACCAATCTCCTTAAAGCCTGCGGAAATGATAATTACTGATTTGATTCCTTTTTCACCGCATTGTTCCAAAGCAAGATGACAAACAGAACTAGGAAATACCAGAATTGCGAGGTCAACCGGATCAACAATATCGGCAATATATTTATGGCATTTTATGCCGGAGATGAAACGTTCACGAGGACTGACCGGGTATACGATCCCCTGAAAATCAGTCTTAAGAATACTAAAGATAATATCCGCCGGTACGGTTCCCCGAACTTTATTGGCACCGACGACGGCTAATGATTCGGGATAAAAGATTTTTTCAAGATTCTTTTGCTGAAGTGCTGCAGAATTAGCCATTGTTTTCCCTTATTATTTGTTGAAATACCCTGAAATGAACGTTACTGCATCGGAGACTGTCTGCACTTCAAGTGCTTTGTCTTCATCCATTTCAATATCAAATTCCTCTTCAAAAGCGGCAATCAGTTCCATACTCTGCATGGAATCGGCACCCAGGTCGAAGATGAAATTGGCATCATCTGAAATGGTGGATACATCTGTTTTTAAGACATTAGCGATAACTTTTTTAACCCGATCCTGGATCTGTTTGTTATCCATACTATTCTCCTTTTTTAGAAGCGATAGTGAAAAAAATAGCCACAGAGTACACGGAGTAAGCATTTAATATTTATTGATTTAAACGAATTTATTCGATTCTCCCATCTGTGTACTCTCAAATTTTTAATATTAAATCCCTATTTTAGCTGATCTTTTGATTAATTTACAACACACTTAATAACTTGATTCATTGACAGCACTTCTTCTTACACACATTCTATTCATATAAACAAGAAAATAGCAAGTAAATTAAGGATTAGATCCTAGTGTTTTTCCATATCATAAATAACAATTCTTCCCATAATAATTTTATAAATAGATTCCTTTAAAGTACACAGAGTGTTTTTCTGTGTCCTCTGTGGTTTCGTCTTATTATCCCTTTTTTCATTTTTTCATAGAACTTTTGACACTACCTAATGAAACTTTTGAAACTAGTCTTTTATTAGCCCTCCAAAGATATCGAAGTATATCTGAACGGAATATGACAATATGTTCTAGTAAAAAGCGAGCCGGCATCCTTTTGTAAAATTTATGCTTGTATTTTGTAGTGAAAATAGTATATTTAGATAGTTTGGCTTCTTAACTAACTATCCATCCTCAATATAATAAAATATAAAGCAAAATGTTACAACAAGTTGGTTTTGGCGTAAAATTTATTAAGGACTATAATGAGTTAAACATCTTGCGTTTTATCAAACATCATGGGCCGGTCTCCCGTGCGGAAATTGCCAAAAAACAACATATATCCAAAGCAGGTATTTCAGAGATCGTTGCCCGGCTGATAGATCAGGATTATGTATCTGAGATTGGTGTTGGAAACTCAACACAGCGTGGTGGTCGCAGACCGATCTTACTCACCTTTAATCAAAAAGCCGGATATGTCGTTGCCATTGAAATAAGACGGTCCTTTGCAAAAATCTCCCTTATGGATATGAATGCAACCATTCATGACACCAAGACTGTCACGCATCCGACAGGTTGTCCCATGCAGGATGTGTTACGACAAATATTTCCTGTTATACATGAATTTTTGAAAATCGATTGGGTCAGGCAATCCAGACCTATTGGTTTGGGCATTGGCATTCCCGGTCTGATAGATTATGAATCCGGGTGTATTAAACTCAGTGATTCACTTAAAACATGGGAAAATTATCCTATACGAAAGAAATTTGAGGAAGAATTTAATATACCGACAATTCTCGAAAACGATGTTAAAACACTTGCTCTTGGTGAATGTCTTTTCGGAAAGGGAGTTGAACATCAGAATCTTGTCAACCTCTGGATCGGGGATGGAATAGGGGCCGGGATAATTCTAAATGGGTCACTAATCCGCGGTGTGACAGCCAGTGCCGGTGAGGTTGGATATGATGAATTAGGTTTTTATGTCCGGGACAAAAATGAATTTCCTTTATTATATAATGGACAGAAAAGATTTGGTGATATCCTGTCTAACAAATGGCTGGCATCTGCTGCATGTTCTGCTCTCAAGAGTGGCCAGGCCTCTGAATTGGTGGAGAACCAATTGTTGCCTGAAACGATTGTGGCTGCGGCAGAAAATGGTGACCACCTGGCAATATCACTTCTGCAAGAGTATGGGACCTTAATAGGAATTTTATGTATTAACCTCATAAATATACTCAATATTGAATTATTGGTTATTTGTGGAAAAATTCTTTCTCAAAGCGATCTTCTGCTTAAATATGTCAGAGAAAAGGTCAATAAAGATTTGTTAAGCGTACCTGCCCACGCTGTCCATATCGTATCCAGCGGTCTCAAAGAAAATGGTGTTGTCCTCGGTGCGACCGGATTGGTTCTTGAAGATTTGTTTTATCAGGACATTATCAATATTATGAAGTACCGTTCGATTTTTAAATAACCCCTACTTTTATTTCTCGTAAAACCGCATCCAGCCCAAAGCAACTTGAAAGAATTTTTTTATTTCTTTAAATTTAAGGATTGTATGTCTAGCGAGGATTTGATGTATTGAAGTTTCAACTACAGAAGACGGATGAGTATTCGAAGGCACGTTGTGGTATATTAGAAACAGATCATGGTACAATACAAACTCCGATCTTTATGCCGGTTGGAACAAATGGGACCGTAAAAACATTATCTCCCCCGGAATTATCGGATAATGGTGTTCAAATAATTCTTGCCAATACCTATCATCTCTACCTGAGACCGGGTGATCAGCTGTTGGCTGAATTTGGCGGGTTGCATCGTTTCATGGGTTGGAACGGTCCAATCTTAACCGATAGTGGCGGATTTCAGGTGTTCAGCCTGACCGATTTACGCAAAATTGATGAAGAGGGTGTCACTTTTCAATCCCATCTGGATGGGACAAAACACCGTTTTACACCGGAGAGAGCAATCGAAATTCAGTACAATATAGGTTCGGATATCATGATGGTCCTGGACGAGTGTACTCCCTATCCGTGTGAATATGAATATGCAAAGAAGTCAATGCACCTGACAGTGCAATGGGCCAAACAATCGATCAGATTTTGGCAAGAAAATTCAAATCCATACGAAACCGATCAGGCATTGTTCGGGATTGCTCAGGGCAGTGTATACGAAGATCTGCGAAAAGAATGTATTGAAAAATTGATCGATCTGGATTTTCCCGGATATGCGATTGGGGGATTGGCGGTAGGGGAACCCAAATCTGAAAGAAATCAAACTACGGATTTATGCACAGATATGCTTCCCTCTGAAAAACCCAGATATTTGATGGGAGTTGGACTACCGGAGGATATTCTGGAATCCATATATCTGGGTGTTGACATGTTTGATTGCGTAATCCCGACGAGGAATGCACGAAATGGGACTGTTTTTACATCAAAGGGAAAGCTGATTATTAAATCGGCGAAATGTAAAGCAGATCATAAACCAATTGATGAAAATTGTACATGTTATACCTGTAAAAATTTTTCACGCGCCTATATCCGGCATCTATTTAATAGTAATGAGATACTAGGACTGCGACTGGCTACCCTGCACAATGTTCATTTCTATATGTGGCTGGTGAGTGAGGCCAGAAAAAAAATATTGGATGATAAATTTGTCAACTGGAAGGATCAACTGTTAGAACAATGGAAAGAAGAATCGCTTCAGGAGAATAAGAAAATAATAAACCGCAAAGATCACCCCGAGTACTCGGGGGATTCGCCTCCCGGCGAACGCAAAGATCGTTAAAACAAGAAAAAGAGATTAATACACTTATTTTAAATGAGAGGAGAATATTGTGTTATTGAATATTTTATTGATGGCTCCCCAAGGAGGAGAAGGTGGCAGTTCGATTATGGGTTTCCTGCCATTTATTCTGATTATTGTGATCATGTACTTTTTGATGATCAGACCCCAGATGAGGAAACAAAAAGAACGACAGAAGATGGTCGATGCTCTTCAAAAAGGAGATAAAATCATCACAACTGGTGGAATGCACGGTAAAATTACCGGTTTTACAGAAGACGGAAAAACGGTCATAGTGCAGATCGACGATAAAGTTAAAGTAAATATTGAACGGTCGGCTGTCAACGTGGTAAAAGGAAAATAGTAAGTATAATATGAGAATTATTTTTATGGGCACACCACAATTTGCCGTGGTGTGCCTTAAAAAGTTGCGCGATAGTGGGTTATATATTACTGCTGTTGTGACCACTCCCGACAAGCCGGTGGGCAGAGGGTTAAAACTATTGCCATCGCCGGTTAAAATCGAAGCCCTGGATTCTGACATACCTGTTTTACAACCGGAAAATCTGAAGGAACCTGCCTTTCTTTCCCGGATTGATGAGATTAAACCAGATTTAATGATCATTGTTGCCTTCCGTATACTACCGGAGATCCTGTTTGCAAAAGCGAAACATGGGGCGGTTAATCTGCACGGTTCACTTTTACCAAAATATCGTGGGGCCGCACCGATAAACTGGGCGATCATAAATGGGGAAACACAAACCGGTATAACCACCTTTTTTTTAAAGCAAAAAGTGGATACGGGAAATATTATTTACCAGGAAAAAATAGAGATTTTACCCGATATGACTGCCGGTGAATTGCATGATATTATGGCCGAAAAAGGGGCTGAACTTCTCCTGCAAACGATTAAACTAATTGAGAGTGATAATGTAAAAACAAGTACACAGGAAGAAACTGAAGTAACCAGGGCCCCAAAGATCTTTCCCCAGGATTGCCTGATCAACTTCAACCAGCCTGTTAAAAAAGTACATGATTTTATAAGAGGTTTGTCCCCGAAACCTGGTGCATATACCTATTATAAAAACAAAAGAATTCAATTATTTAAATCTACTGTCTCCAATTTAATGGCCAAGAAAAATGAGCCTGGATCACTCGTTGAAAGCGGAAATTCTAAAGCATTTTTAATCCAGTGTAATCCTGGTACACTTAAGATCGGAGAGATAAAGCTGGAAGGCAAGAGACAGATGCCTGTAGAAGATTTTCTGAGAGGTCATGCACTCACACCGGACTCAATTTTCAGCTCCACTAGCGGATGAACGATGATCTTTTTTAACACAAAGATCACAAAGAAGGCACAAAGTACACAAAGTTTTTATTTTCTTTATTCTTGCAAAGACGCAAAGGTACAAAGAAAAAATTATAATTAAAAAACTTTGCGACTTGGCGCTTTGGCGAGAGAAAATAAATAACGATAGAGTCATTGCACCCCTGCGAGGAAAAATCTTTAGAATTTAGAATGTAAAAAATACTTAGTGTCCTTTGTGGTTAATAAAATCTTTGATTTAATCCACACCATTAACTAATTTGACTTCTTAGAATTAATAGTCATTCTATATTAAGTAAAAGCTGATTTTAATATTCTGATATCATATTAATAAGAGTTGTGATTGACTTAATCTGTACTCGCAACTACAGATGGAGATGGTATGGATCCTGAACAAAAAGGAATATCCCTTAAACCTTAGATCGACCGGTTGGAGTTATGGGGGATAAAAAATCCATTTTTAAGTTGATATAAATCACATATCTTTTTGAAATTTATCCAAATATTAGATAACTAAGATATGAGTAATTGGAGGACATGTTGAAATCAAATTTGTTTTTGATATTTTGTATATTCATAATGGCTCTTTTGCCCATCCATTGTACAATACCTGAAACTGAAGATGTCACGGCACCGACAGTAAATTTAATATTCCCGGTTACTGGAGCTGTGCTTAGTGGCAACATCGTTGTTACCGTACAAGCATCTGATGACAGGGAAGTCTCCCAAATATGGTATACACTTGACGGGGAGATTCTGGACAGATCATCATCTTCCAGAGCAGATTTTCAACTTGATCTAACCCCATATGCAGACGAACGAGATCACGTTTTTCAGGCAGGTGCGGTTGATAATTCAGGAAATAATTCTGTGTCAGAGCAGGCAATTGTAACAATCTCCAGAACAGGGGATGTCGTACCCCCAACAATCGTGATTACAAATCCCCTAACTGGCCAGGAGATTGTTGATACGACTACTGTGATTGCAGATGCTGAGGATGATAATTATATAAGTGAGGTGGCATTTTTTGTCAATGGCGATTCTGTTTATAGAGATCTGACATATCCCTATCAATATGTATGGTCTGTAATAGACTATCCTGATTTCACAGAGCAAACCGTATATGCCAGAGCTTTTGATGGTGCTAGAAACAGAACAAATTCAGAAAATGTTACAATAACAGTTGTACCGACTCTTGATCAGGTACCACCGACAGTGGAGATAACCAATCCTCTTGCAGGCCAGCAGATTGTCGAGACAACTATTGTTATCGCCGATGCACAGGATAACAACATTATTAGTGAAGTTGCGTTCTTTGTCAATGGCGATTCCGTCTATAGAGATCTGACATATCCCTATGAATATGTATGGTCTGTAACGGACTATCATGATTTCACAGAGCAAACCGTATATGCCAGAGCTTTTGATGGCGCCCGAAACAGAACAAATTCAGATAATGTAACGATAACGGTTTTTCCCTCCCTTGATCAGGTGCCACCAACTGCCAGGATGATTTATCCACTGGCGGGTCAAATTCTATATGATGTGGTCTTGGTACAGGTTGATGCTTCCGATGATCGTGAACTTGACCAGGTGGATTTTTATATCGATGGTATTCTTGAATCTTCTGTGGATGCTTCATCGGGCGATTCTCCATATTCCTATGCCTGGGATACAAGACCATTAGCGGAAAACTCAGAACATTCTCTTTACTTTAAGGCCATTGATGCGGCCGGCAATGAATCAGATAATGATGCTATTCTGTTTACGATCGGACGATCCCTTGATACAGAACCTCCGACACTAGTCTTGCTATATCCACAAGAAGGGGATACGCTGACAGGTACGGTAACTGTTTCTGTTGATGTCACTGATAATGTGGCCGTAGACCGGGTTGAATATTATGTTGATGGCGGTGTGGTAGGTAGCCCGAACTTCGTCGCGTGGGCCCACCCCTGGAACTTTAATTGGGATACAAGCGACTGGGCTGATACCTTTGAACATACCTTATATATTAGAGCTGTAGATACCTCTGAAAATGAAAGCACCCTCGGTCCAGTGATATTTACGATATTTTAAAGGTTGGCTGTCCACTTTGCAGATAGTATAAATTTGTATAGATTATAGTTATGTAGAGATGTAATTAATCGCGTCTTTACTTAAATAAATTTGGCCTATCATTTACTTGTAAATTGTACTCATTCAACGAATTACTTTCTGCAAAGGCAGTTGAATTTACTCATCCCCGGCCGGAAATTTAATTTTCCCTAATATCCTGTGATGTGTATCACTCAGAGATTTCTACAGACTGTTAATTTAAAGGCGATATCAAACAGATTTATATTTAATAGCTACACATTTGCACACAATTTTATACATTGAATTATCAGTGAATAAAGTGCAGTCTTTTCTGGAATCTAAGGTGACTGATGGAATGTAACTGACGTGGCGGAGCCACGTTCGGACCTGGATCTATAGTTTTTAAATACCTCGTGCAAAGGCGCTAAGAACATAATCCACGAATTACACGAATTAACACGAATTTTTCAAAGAAAGAATTAATTTTATTTATTAGCCTGGATAATTCATAGCCCCTAAGACTCAAAGACGCAAAGTTTTTAAAATCATAGATTTAAGGTATCTTGAAAAAATATATTTAAAATACTCTATTGAAAAGTCACAATATAGCCAAGTGATTATTTCTTAGAGACTTAGAGTCTTTGTGGCCTAAATTTATGAATTAATCAGGTTA
>JAGLYF010000196.1 GCA_023132435.1 Calditrichia bacterium
CTACCCCGTTTAACGGGGTCTACGACGTGGCGTGATTAAAGAAGGGGACTAATCCCGAAGTCGATTGATAGAAATGCGATTTGACGTACAATTTTATTCTGAGAACATAATCAAATAAGAGTAAAAATGGGAAAAGCGGTTAACTACACAGTAAAATTTAAATCTTTTAAGAATAAAACATTATTCGAGAAACTCGATAATGGGCAACAGAAATTTATCAAAGAAATATCATTTAAATATAGATTTACATTTCAGGAATTCCGTCAGGTAGTCCAGGCATCTCGCGATCTTAACATGTGGGGTGAAGGAAATATAAAATCCTGGTGGCTGGAGAATTCAAATTTAAATAAATTGTCCTCTTCTAAGGAAAAAAAGAATATATTAATTCAATTGCAGGATTACCTGGATCAATTGCGGAAACAGGAAAAAGTATATTCAGACAATAGTTTTTTTAAACCCAAATATAGACAGCAAAACCTTATCGTCTCAGACGATTCGGATAAGACGATTCATAGTAAGTGTCCGGTTGCCTCGGAAAAGACAGTGTGTTGCAATCTTCACACGATTGATGCGGTAGAAAATTGTGTTTTTGGATGTAGTTATTGCACAATTCAGACCTTTTACGGAAAAGATATTCTGATACAGAAAAATATAAAAGAAAAATTGAATGCCATTCCAATCAATCCAAACCGCTTTTACCATTTTGGTACCGGTCAATCCTCTGATTCACTCGCCTTTGGAAACCGAAACAGGATTTTGGATGCCCATTGTAATTTTGCCGCTGAACACCCTAACATCTTAATGGAATTCAAAACAAAATCTAATAATATCAAATATTTTCTGGAGACTCGGACCCCGGAGAATATCGTTTGCAGCTGGTCTTTGAATACACCTGTCATTATCATAAATGAAGAACACTTTACGGCTCCCCTTGAAGAAAGAATCGCTTCCGCCCGGGCTGTAGCCGATAAAGGGGTTAAAGTTGCCTTTCATTTTCATCCCCTGGTCTGGTATGAGGGATGGAAAGAAGGCTATCTGGAAATCGCCAACCGTCTGATGGATGAATTTGATACTCAGGAAGTGCTGTTTATCTCCTTTGGATCGATCACATTAATTAAACCAGTCGTTCAAAAAATTCGTAATCTGGGAAATCCTACAAAAACATTACAAATGGAGTTAGTAAAGGATCCCCATGGTAAACTAACTTATCCGGATCATATTAAAACCATGATGTTTAAACACATGTATAAAGCTTTTAGTACCTGGCAGGACAAAGTTTTCTTTTATCTCTGTATGGAAAAAGCAAGTATCTGGGAGAAGAGTTCCGGTTACGTTTATGCCAATAATGAGGAATTTGAACACGATTTTGGTCGGCGAACGATGGGTAAAATTGCTGGTAAAGAGGTATAAGGGATATGTGATATCAACTATTGATGCTTGTCCTCCAGATCAATTTAAAACCCATAACAACAGTTATAATACCAAAAATAAACGCTGTTAAACCTAAATAGGGAAATGCAAGAACGCTCAGGCGGGTAATTACTTCTGGCCAATTAAACAATGAAGAAAAATTATTCGATATTTGATAAAACTTGTTGTCTTCTGATATATGCATCATACCGGTAAAAAGAAAATTCTGTGTAAAAAAAATAATTGATGAAAAGATGATAGCGTAAATAAACAAGATTATTGCTGTTATCCGAAATCCTTTTTTAATCCATATGCTTTTTAATCCAATACCCAGAGCCATTACCAGAGGAACAACAAGAAAATGGAGATAATACCCACCAGTTCCTCTCCCTTCACCAATAAGTGCTATCCTTACCAGAATATGATATCCCAATCCGGCCAGTACGGGTAAGATACACCACGCCGGTAACCATTCAATCATTGTTACATTATATTGGCGAACCGCGTAAATATAAATGCTAAACAGGAAAATCACCGCGAATGCCATCGGTACAAGAAATATATAGGGTGGTCGTGCGAATGACCAGGTACCGGACCAGGCAAACGTTGTGACAGCTGCTGCGTGTCCTCTTACCCAAGCCCCTATAGAAAAATTGTCGACAAGGTTTGCTAACAATCCGCCGGCATTTTTCAGACGAATCATTTCATCTGAACCAAGTACAACTCCGTAGTGATACCAATTTAGATAATACCACCACCCCGAAATCACGCTGACAATTAAGGCCATCACCAATAAGTTGAATAAATTGGATTTTATACCTGCTCTTCCCTCTATCTTCCATCGTCGAAGGAAGAGAAAGCAAGCTACACCAGCAAAAACTGGTATAAAAAAAACTTTAATCAGACATCCAATACTTAATAGTACCCCAAGAATTACATACGATTTAATAGATGGATAATTTTTTGACTTTACTAAAACAAACCATATCAAAGCTATTATCAGAGCACACAATGAATCATTGCCAATCCTGGCCATATCGGTGAACCATGACGGAAATATGAGCGGCCAGATACCAAATCCTAATATTGCCCAATAATAAATTGAGTTAGGTTCTGATGATGAATTTGAATTCAATTCTGTTAAACAGGTATAGGCTCCGATTACCAGGGCAATCCAGGCAAATAAATAGGATATCAAACGTAACACAAATAGCTGTCCGTTCCAACTGAAGTTGTTGGTAAGTAAATATATAGGCGCGAGAGTTAGATAATAAACAGGAGGATGCTGAGATTGCCAATTGATTTTTTCCCCTTCAATAAATTCTCTTGGCTTCGGTGGACTTTTACTGACATGATTAAAACCTCTTTCCCAAGTCTCAGTTGAAGAGTCAAAAAAAGATTTGTAAGTATATCCGCCATTTTTTTCCACAGGTGGAGAACCACTATATGGAATGGGAGCAAACTTAGCATACTTTTCCACCTCTCCTGATATCCGTGCAGATCCATATCTGGGAAGCGTTTTTGTATCTGCAATCTGTTGTATGGAGGAATAATGTGCTGTCTCGTCAAACCCTTCCCAGGGTGGAAGTAATGCTATATGTGCTATACCAAAAAAAAGTTGCCCAAAGAGTAAAAACATCACAGAACGCTTTAGTATGGTGTCATTAATCATTGGATGACAATCTATTTTTTAATTTTATTAAAATTTATCGCTGTGTTTCCGTGTAATTCCGTGTTAATCCGTGGTTTATTAATTTGATCAATCAGACAACGGTATTAGTTTAAGTTTTGAGACTGCCCGTTCTTCTACTTTTTCTTTTGTAAACGGAACAGTCCAGTATTCACCACCTTCCCAAAGGTCGTAAAAATCAAAAAAATGAGGACTGAGTGGATTTCCGGATTGACCGGAAGGGATTACCATTTGTGCCAGATCTATGTTATCAAAATCTAAAACAAATCGCCAGCTGGGCCCTCCCTGGCTTACAAACGAATCTCTTTTATCCCAAAACGAGGTCGCATTGTTCAGCGATCCATTTGTCCCTGCCCGGGGGAAGGGCCCTCTCTGCAAAGATAAGAATGAGGAAAGAATCGGTACCGCTGCCAGAGGATGAGACATGGTCAATGTTTGTAGATCACCCCAGGTTCGGTCACCAACAATCACCATCGCTTCTTCCATCGCTTTTTTGGCGATATCATTCCTGGTTTCAACCCGATTATTGGTTAGTTTATCATCAAACCAGTTCCCCTCGTTTCCCATATAGATCCTGTAAAAGTTTCTGTCTCTATACAGTATCTTATGTAGAAATTTGCTTGTCAGATCGCCAAATTCATCACTAAAAGTTTTCGTTTTTAATAATACGACCCAGGTCTCGATTAATGCAGTCTCTCTTGAATCCAGATCTGCATTTCCATGCCAGGCATCTAATTTTCTTACCCACTCTTTTTGATCCATTTGATTTAATATTTTGACTGCCTCCTCTTTCCATTGAATTAAGCCAACGGATTTAAGGTCGGTTTGAAACTGCTTCATCTCTTTTAAAGAAAAATCATTACTTGTAGATAATAATTCTGTAATTCGTTGAATTCTTTCATCTGCAAAATTTCCAAAGAGAGAATAATCTAAATTTGCCTCATCCGGTTTATTATTGCAGCTGGCCAGCCACCCTTTTTCCGGATTATAGGCATGTGGGGTTTTATCCAGCTCATAATAACCTGACCATTCAGATTTATTATCCCACCCTATCATCCTTGTATGACCACTTCCTTCTTCTCTAATGGGTACTGGCGTTCCCAGCTGATAACCGATGTTGCCCTGATGGTCTGCATAGATCCAGTTTGCATCCAAAGCGCCAAAACTGGTTACACATTTTCGAAAGTTAGTAAAATTTGTACTTTTTACTATTTGAAAACCGGCTGCAAGCCCTTCAGAAGGTGAAAAATCAAATCCTGCCCATCGCATTGTAATGACCTGACCCGATGTATCCCCATCCTGAATAACCGGTCCGTGTCTGCTGGATCTTATCTCAAGTGTATCCACTTCATCCCATCCACTGACCTTTATATACTCTACTCTCTTTTTAAACGATTTAAATTGCTCACCAACCTGATATTCATTGGGATTGTCAGGATTCAGTCGTTCAATATATTCATCGGTTATATCAATAGCAGCTGCAGTAAAGGCCCAGGCAATTTTCCCATTATGCCCCATGGCGAAAAGAGGTATTCCGGGTGTTGTGACACCAATTGCTCCCAGACCTCCATCTTTTGTATGTACACCAACCACGTACCAAAATTGAGGGAGACGACTTAGTTCAAGGTGCGGATCACTGGCAAATAAAGTTTTTCCCGATTTACTTTTTCTACCGGATACAGCCCAGGCATTTGAGGATTCTGTCATAAGAAACGGCGTTTTATTTCCGGCAAAAAGATAATCGTGCACAAAATGATCCCGGTTAAGGATCGAGGCAAATTTTAGTGGAATTTCAGTTTCATCTTTAATTTTTTTCCCTGATTGTGGAACTGTTTTGGGCGCTTCCCGGGGATAGGGGGAGATTAGCTGTTCAGCTCTTTTTTTCCCGGCACTTTTTTCTAATGAAATAAAAAAATCATCATTATTCTGTAAATCATCTGAAAACCAGGTTTGAAAACTGATAATAGACAGACAATCTTTAATTGACCAGGGTTCAAAACCGGTATTCAACAATTGGAACTCAAAAGGTAAAGCCGGCACCTGATCCACCCATTTGTTGATACCTGCTGAATAAGACGCTAAAAGCCTTTTTGTCGGGTTCTGAAGATTGGTTATGTCTTTTTCCGCAATCACGTGATGACCCACAAGTCGCTGTTTGCGATCAAATGATAAGGTCAGATCACCAAAAAGTTCAGAGAGTCTGCCTGTTGCTACCCGTCTGGTGAGTTCCATTTGAAATAATCGATCACTCGCATGCAACCATCCCACAGCAAACCATGCATCTTCTTCACTCTCTGCCCAGATCTGAGGAATCCCTTTTTCGTCAAATAGTATTTCGCTGGTTGAATTGATTCCGGTGATCTGAATTTCACCCTCCCTTTCTGGCAGCGAGGCTTCAAACAAAATATAAAGGCCCATAAATACAATAATAACAATAAGTAAAAGGATGGCAGCAACTGATAATAATACTTTTTTAATATTCATGTGAATTATACCTTTTATTAATTATCCTAAATCATGAGTGTCCGGTTAAAAATGATTTGATTCAACTGATGATAAGAACTCATCCCCCCAGCCCCCTTCTCTTGCAAAGAGAAGGGGGAGCACTCGGGACTAAAATAACAATGTTTTAGCGGTAATAGCATAAACCACAGACACGAAGATATTTTTATTGAATTTAAATAAAAAAATATAATATTAAAATTTGAGCAAGAATTCTATTATAATTTATTAAAGCATTTTTTTCTTGCAATATAAAAAATAAACTTCGTAAATTAGCACTCGTCTATGATGAGTGCTAACAATACAATAAAAATTTATTTATAAGGAGATTTTTATGAAGATTAAACCATTATCCGATCGTGTTGTCATAGAGGCTCTGGAAGCTGAAGACAAAACAAGTGGTGGTATTTATTTACCCGAAACGGCAAAAGAAAAACCCCAGATGGGTAAAGTGGTTGCGGCCGGAGCCGGCAGAGTAACCGATGCTGGTGAAACGGTAAAACCTGAAGTAAAAGTTGGTGATAAAGTACTTTATGGCAAGTATTCAGGTACTGACGTTACTGTAGATGGTAAGGATTATCTGATTGTACGTGAAAGTGATATTCTGGCAATAATATAATAAAAATAAAAAATTGGAGGAAAAATGGCAAAAATCATTGAATATGATAGTGAAGCCCGTGCTAAATTAAAAAAAGGAATCGATCAGCTGGCAAAAGCTGTAAGAGTAACCCTGGGTCCTAAAGGACGTAATGTTGTGATCGATAAAAAATTCGGATCACCAACCATTACGAAAGATGGTGTAACTGTAGCCAAGGAGATCGAACTTGAAGATCCATTGGAGAACATGGGCGCACAAATGGTTAAAGAAGTTGCATCCAAAACCAGTGATATAGCTGGAGATGGAACAACAACCGCAACAATTTTAGCACAAGCAATTTATAACGAGGGTTTAAAAAATGTAACGGCCGGTGCAAATCCCACTGAACTCAAAAAGGGTATTGAAATGGCCGTTGCTGTAATCGTCGATGAGTTGAAAAAAATGAGTCGCGATGTTTCTGGTAAAAAAGAGATTGCCCAGGTTGGCACTATCTCGGCAAATAATGATGAGACAATCGGAAATCTGATTGCAGATGCGATGGAAAAAGTAGGTAAAGATGGTGTTATCACCGTTGAAGAAGCAAAATCTATCGAAACATCCCTTGAGGTTGTCGAAGGTATGCAGTTCGACCGTGGGTATGTTTCTCCCTATTTTGTGACAGACGCAGAAAGTATGGAAACTGTGCTTGAGGATCCCGTTATTTTGATTCACGATAAAAAAATCAGCAATATGAAAGATCTTTTACCCGTGTTGGAAAAAGTTGCCCAAATGGGAAAAGGTCTCTTGATCATTGCTGAGGATATTGAGGGCGAAGCTCTTGCTACAATGGTTGTTAATAAGTTGCGTGGAACCCTGAAGATAGCTGCTGTCAAAGCACCTGGTTTTGGTGATCGCCGTAAGGCTATGTTAGAAGATATCTCAATTCTTACCGGCGGTAGAGTAATTAGTGAAGAAGCTGGTTTTAAACTTGAAAATGCAACTACATCTGATCTCGGTTCTGCCAAACGGGTAACTATAGACAAAGACAATACCACTATCATTGAAGGTGGTGGTAAAACTGAAGACATTAAAGGTCGCGTAGGTCAGATTAGGACACAAATCGAAAATACAACCAGTGACTACGATCGTGAAAAACTGCAGGAACGTCTGGCTAAACTTGCCGGTGGGGTGGCTGTTCTTAAAATTGGCGCTGCCACAGAAATTGAAATGAAAGAGAAAAAAGCCCGTGTTGAAGATGCACTGCACGCAACCAGAGCGGCTGTCGAAGAAGGTATGGTTCCCGGTGGTGGTGTCGCATATTTAAGATGTATAAAATCTCTCGAAAAAATGAAGATCGATGATCCTGACAATAAAATTGGTGTGGATATCGTAAAAAGAGCCATTGAAGAGCCTATCCGCCAGATCGTGGCCAATGCCGGCAAAGAAGGTGCGGTCATAGTGGAGGCCGTTAAGAAAAAAGATGGCGCCTATGGTTATAATGCTGCCAAAGAGCAATATGAAGATCTTATGGAAGCAGGAATTATTGATCCCACTAAAGTTTCACGCATTGCACTTGAAAACGCTTCTTCCGTTGCAGGTTTATTACTCATGACAGAAGGTTTAGTTGCTGATAAACCTGAGAAAGAAGCCCCTATGCCACCAATGCCTCCGGGCGGCGGAATGGACGGTATGTACTAAATGATATTAGGTAATTAAAAAAAACCCTGATCTTAAGCGATCAGGGTTTTTTTATTATATCTCCAATCCTCTTATAATCGCCAGTTGTATTTCAAATTAAAATTTCCAAAATTAATTTCGTTTGATATAAAATATCAGTATTAATATATTTAGACTTTAAAACAGGAATTTGTGTCCCGCATCTGTCTGGCACAATCATCATCGTATGGATATTATAAAACTATCGAATATTGTATTTTATGCACATCACGGCTATTATAAAGCTGAAAGAGAATTGGGCCAGCGATTTGAATTAGATATTGAGGTAGAATGTGATCTAAGTCAGGCATCTGATACAGATGATCTACGTAACACTATTGACTACAGAAAAGTGTATTCAATGGCAAAAGATACCTTTGAGAATTACAAATTCAAACTTCTGGAAACGGTTGCTGAGAGAATTGCTGATCAGATTTTAAAATCCTTCAATGTCAATGCTGTACTGATCAGGATACGCAAACCACATGTACCTCTTAAGGGATTCATGGATCACATCGAGATTGAAATCAGAAGAAGCAAAGATGAATTATAACTACATTCTAAGTTTGGGTTCAAATATTGAACCACGTCATGATTATCTTTTAAAGGCACATAAGGCTTTAAAATCGATCGGCAATATAATAAAAAAATCGAGCATCTATGAAACAGAAGCCTGGGGTAATAAAAATCAATCGAAATTTTACAATGCTATAGTTAAATTTGAATCTTTTCTTGCGCCCAGCGAACTATTGCATGCAATAAAAAAAATTGAAAGATCCATCGGCCGTAAAAAAACTTTTCAGTGGGGACCCCGGGAAATTGATATTGACATCGTATTTTGTCAGGATTATACTATAAATGAGCCGGATTTAAAAGTTCCCCATCCGGAGTTCACTTCAAGAAAATTTGTCCTGGAACCGATGTTAGAAGTAGATAAAGATTATTTATTGTCTGATTCAGATAAAACGATCACTGATTTCCTAACCTTGTGTAAGGATCAGTCGAACATTCACAAATTGGATTTAATCTGGTAAAGAATATGGCCATAGAAGATTTAAGGTTTATTGCAATCGAGGGTGTTATAGGAGCTGGAAAGACAAGTCTTACAGCAAGGTTAGGCCAAACTATCGGGGCGAAATCGATTTACGAAGAATTTGAAAAAAATCCATTCCTCGAAGATTTTTATAATGATCCGGAACATTTTGCCTTTCAAACGCAAATTTTTTTCCTTTTGAGTCGTTACCAGCAGCAGCAAAACCTTCATCAACACGATCTTTTCCAGCAATGTATGATAAGTGATTATATTTTTGCGAAAGATCGCATCTTTGCAACTCTCAATTTGAACGAAAAGGAAATGAAATTATATGATGCCCTGGCTAAAATTATGGAGAAAGATATAGTTAAGGCTGATCTTGTAATTTATCTTCAATCATCTACAGATCATTTAATGGAATTTATTCGTAAACGTGGAAGAAAAATAGAAAAAAATATCAGCGAAGAATATATTCAGGCCCTAAATGAGTTATATAATAAGTTCTTCTTTCATTACAATGATACCCCACTGCTGGTAATAAATACGGACGACATTGATTTTGTTCACAATGAGAGTGATTACCAGGACATTCTTTATGAGATAAATCAACATACAGTAGGCACACGATATTACGTTCCACATAAAATATAAGTAAATAAGATGGGTATATTCAGACTTCTTATAGTGGCTATTATAGGATATTTTCTTTACAGGATGGTTAAACGATTTATTACACCTGCAAAACAAAATCCCCACGTTCAGGGAAAATCCAGAAAAAGCAAAGACTTAAAAAACAGAAATGATATTGAAGATATAGATTATGAAGACATCGAATAAATCAAAAAAAGAGAACATTTCGTCGAATACTGACAAATTAAAGCGTCAGATCGACAAATTGAAAGAGGAACGTGAACGCCTTTACGCATTACTCAATATAACAAAAAACCTTTCTGCCGAAATTAACCTCGAGAAGCTCCTTATTAAAATAATGGAAGAAGTGCGGAAAATATTAAATGCCGACCGGTGTACGGTGTTTTTATATGACGAGAATACAAATGAGCTCTGGTCTAAGGTTGCGATAGGTTTAGACGATGAAATTAGATTTCAGGCAGACAAAGGAATAGCGGGCCATGTCTGGAAAACGGGCGAGGTAGTTAATATACCTGATGCATATAAAGACACACGTTTTAATCCGGAAATCGATAAAAAAACAGGTTATAAAACAAAATCTATTCTCACCATGCCACTTCTGAATTTGTATAACGACGTCATCGGTGTTTTTCAGGTTCTAAATAAAAAAAGTGGTTCCTTTACCAGACATAACGAAAATCTCTTATCTGCTATTTCTGTTATTGCCGCTTCTGCAATTGAGAATGCCATTCTAAACGAAGAACAAAAAAAATCCTTCACAAGTTTTATTGAAACCCTTTCTACAACTCTCGATACCCGGGATTATATAACTGCCGGACATTCCAGAAGAGTGACACTTTATGCTCTCGAGATAGCACGGATAATGAAATTTGATCAGGAACAGATGGAAATTATCCGTATTGCAGGACTCTTGCACGACATCGGCAAAATTGGCGTACCTGAAGTTGTTCTATTCAAAGACCGTAAACTTTCAGAAGATGAATATGAAATTATTAAGCGGCATGCAAATTTGACTAAAAGTATTCTCAATAAGATTCATTTTTTAAAAAAATATCGCGCTATTCCTGAGATTGCAGCCAGTCATCACGAAAGAATCGACGGAAAGGGTTATCCGGAAGGTTTGAATGGTGATAATATACCATTGGGGGGCAAAATTCTCGCCGTTGCCGATGTCTTTGACGCCTTAACTTCCCGTAAACCCTACCAGGATAGGATGGGACTGGATGAGGTGATGGAAATTATCGAGAAAGACACCGGCATAGCATTTGAGCCATTTGTAGTATATAATTTTAAATTTATTCGTCTGAACAAACTTATTTTAGTTCTCGAGTACGGCCATACAGAAGAGATGGATAAGGATGAATTGAAGATACTGGAATCCCATACTCTTTCTGATATTATTGATATTCGCACCAAGGCGGGAAAATCAGCCAGTGAACTCGAGGTAGAGAATGTATTTATGCGATACTACTTGCGGGAATACCGCGTAAAGTAGATTATATTTTAAACCTCTTTTAAAAGATCCTTTACCCGGTCAGTTCTTTCCCAGGTAAATTCTTTTTCCGGACGGCCAAAATGACCATAAGACGCTGTTTTACGATAAATTGGTCTTAATAGTTGAAGCGCCTCTATAATACCTCCCGGAGTAAAATCGAAAATTTTGAGCAGCAATTCTGAGAGCTTGCTGTCCTCAATTTTCCCCGTACCAAAGGTATCAACCATCAATGAAACCGGTTCAGCAACGCCTATAGCATAAGCAACCTGGATACCGCATTTATCCGCCAGGTCTGCGCCAACAATATTTTTTGCGACATATCTGGCAAAATATGATGCCGAACGGTCAACTTTTGTTGGATCCTTGCCGGAGAATGCACCGCCTCCATGTGAATATGCACCACCATATGTGTCGACGATAATCTTTCTGCCGGTCAAACCAGCATCACCCTGCGGCCCACCGATAACAAAACGACCGGTAGGATTAA
>JAGLYF010000197.1 GCA_023132435.1 Calditrichia bacterium
GATTAATAAAGTATTTTACATTATCTCCTTTAAGCAGCTCTTTTGGAATACTTTTTTTGATAACCTTATTAATAATCTCTTTTTTGAGTGTATCAAAGTCTACATCAGGATCATGTTGAGTAGCCACAACTACACTTTCCACCGCCACAGGTTTACCATCTATATATCTCACAGATACTTGAGATTTACCATCAGGACGTAGAAATGAAATTTCATTGGATTTTCTGGCGTCAGCGAGCTGTTTGGTAATAGCGTGAGCGAGATGAATAGCCAGGGGCATTAATTCCGGCGTTTCTCTGGTGGCGTAACCGAACATCATTCCCTGATCACCGGCACCTGCTTTATCAACACCAAGAGCAATATCAGGTGACTGCTGGTCGAGAGAGGTCAATATGGCACATGTTTCATAGTCAAAGCCATATTTAGCATCGGTATATCCAATATCCTTTATAACACCACGTGCAACCTTGGGTATATCCACATAACACTTTGTTGTAATCTCTCCGCCAATGAGTGCCAATCCTGTTGTTACAAAGGTTTCACAAGCAACTCTCCCAAAAGGATCCTCTTTTAAAACCTCATCTAGTATTGCATCAGAAATCTGATCGGCAATTTTATCCGGGTGTCCTTCCGTTACGGATTCAGAACTGAAGATATAATTCGTCATCTGTTTCCTTTCTAAAACCTGTTTTCTAAATTTACAATAATATTCAAATCAACCCAAACGTGGTCATGTATGTTTTTTCAATTCACTCTTAAGATAATCTATATTAACAATCGTGGCAGGATTTCTCTCATAAAGTAAAGCAAGATAATAAGATATCCAATCACCCTTGATAATAAGAGAAATAACCTTTGCGAGGAGAGATTTTCCTTCCGCATAGATTTCTACCACTTCTGTCTCCCGGTCCTGAATAATACTTTTTGTAAACTGGATTCGTATCTCTATCCGGGAATTTGGTTGCTCATACTCGAGAAAAAGCACCAGATAATCTTTGTTGGGTAAAGACTCCATCTCCCATCCGACTATTTCATTATGATTCATTTCTGGAATAACATTGCTAAAGGCCATGGATTTTGAATTTTCCTGGAATTGGTTTTTCCACCTGGTAGCAACAGTAGCAATATATGGTGCCGATGAATAAATAATTGGAATTTTATTCTTCAGGCGAAGGGCCAGATCCTTGGTAAATGCCCTTCCCTCCACACTTTGTTCATCGCTTACCTGAACCATTGACTCGGCAAAATGAATTAGGTAATCAAATTCTTCAGAGGACATTTTCTGCTCAATGGTGAGTAAGACCAGTTGATATGCAAGAAAGAACAAGTACCCAAAGGCCTGCCTCGGTGGAAATCCTTTCGGAACTAACAGAACTGGCCATTTTTTTCTCTTGGCCAGCTTTAGCATTTCTCCTCCGGAGGTAATTGCTACAATTTGTGCACCGGTTTTTTCTGCTTTTTTTACTGCATTTATAGTTTCCTCTGTATTGCCTGAGTATGAGGAAGCAATTATCAATGATGATTCCGAACAGTATCCCGGTATTTCATAACCGCGATTTATCTGTAGTGGTACGTTCAAATTATCATATAACACCTCTTTTATTATATCCCCGGCAATTGCGGATCCTCCCATACCCAGATATATAATATTTTGCATAGAATTATTTAAATGGGGTATGTTTTTTAGGAAAATTTTTTGACTCTCGGCGATTTGTTGTGGAAAGTTTAAGAGATACCGTTTAAAATTGTCCCTATCCACTGAATACATTCTTCAAAACCTCCTTTAGATTAATAAATCAGCACTTGAAATTTTCTGTTTATAGAATTTTTTGGCATGCTCAATCACCTCTAATGCAGAAGACAATGTTAATATATTTTCTACAAGATTCTCGCATTCCGCGACTGAGAAAGAGCGGATAATCTTTTTTATTTTGGGAATCAGGTAAGGACTCATACTTAGTTTTCTTAAGCCCAGTCCCAATAAAATTGCGATTGCTTCCGGATTACCGGCTAATTCCCCACATATACTGATCTCTTTTTCCAGACTATTTGCATTTTTTATAGTCATTTGCATTAATCGTAATACGGCGGGATGCATATCATTAAACAGCCGTGCTATTTTTTGGTTGGTTCTATCAACAGCCAAAGTATATTGTGTCAAATCGTTGGTACCAAAACTAAGAAAATCGACCTCTTTTGCGAAAACATCTGACATTATGGCTGCGGCCGGAATCTCAATCATAATACCAATTTCTGTATCAGGATAAAAAATTTCCCCCTGACTAGTCAGTTCGTTTTTAACTTCTTCAATTATTTTTTTTGTCTCCCGAATTTCTCTTAAACAGGAAACCATCGGTATCAGAATTTTGATATTATTATTTATATTTGCACGAAGAATTGCTCGAAGCTGGGTTTTAAAAATATCCTGTTCGTCTATACAAAATCGTATAGCCCGCCAACCTAAGAATGGATTCTGCTCTTCTGGCTGTTCTAAATCCTTCAGAATTTTATCCCCGCCGGCATCTAATGTTCGAAGAACAACCGGCAAATCTTTCATTTCTTCCGAAAAGCGTCGATAAATCTGGTATTGTTCCTCCTCATCGGGCAAACTGTCTTTCTCTAAAAATACACCCTCTGTCCGAAATAACCCGATGCCATTTGCTCCCGAGTTCATTATATCATCTATTTCATGAAGGAACTCAACATTTGCCATAACATCAACATGAATACCATCCAGTGTCGTCGTCGGAATCTTTGATTCTTTTAATAGATTAAGCTCAATATCTAGATATTTTTTCTTTTGTTCCTTATAAGATTCAATTGTGCCTTCAGTCGGGTTAATAACCATTTTACCAGTGTAGGCATCAACGATTATTAAATCATCACTTTGTACGATTTTTGATAGGTTTCTATTATTGATAACATAGGGGAGATGAAGAGAACGGGCAATAATGGCCGCATGTGACGTTTTTCCACCGGTATCTGTGACAAATCCAAGAATTAAATTTCTGTTAAAATGCACAGTATCAGATGGTGATAAATAATCTGCAAAAACAACGGAGGGAACAGAAATTTGATATTCTGTTCCCAATCCAAAAATTGCATGAAGTAACTTCTGTTTAAGATCTTGAATATCCAGGGCCCGCTCCCTGAAGTATTCATTTTCCAATCCCAAGAAATAATCCATCTTTTCTCTGAATACAGTAAACACGGCCATAGCAGCGGAGCTTTTTTTATCTTTTATAAAATTTTCAATCTCATCGAGAAAAATTTTATCTTCCAAAAGGACAATCTGACTCTCAAAAATATCTAAAAACTGATCCTCATATATGACATTACTTAGTTTTTTTGTTTTTTTAAGAAAATTAATCGTTTTGGAGCAGGCGATTCTGAATCTATCAAGTTCTCCTTCCACACTTTCAATTAAATAGTCAAAATCCTCAATATTAAATGAAAATTTGCGAAAATGATGGACCGGACCCATAGCCACGCCTGGCACAATGGGAACAACATCAAGTATCACTTCTTTTTTCCCGATTATCCCGGTATCTTTATTTTTCATCTTCATAAAATTTTTGAGATATTAGCTCATTCAGAGCAGTGAAAGCTTCCTCTTCATCCTCACCCTCAATTAAAAGTGTTATTTCGCTGCCCGGTTCTGCCGCCAGCATCATGATCCCCATGATACTCTTTCCATTAACTTCCAGCCCATCCTTAATTACTTTAATATCAGATTTAAACTTTCCTGCAATCTTCACAAATTGTGCAGCAGGACGGGCATGCAAACCATGCTTATTAATTATTTCTAAAACTTCTTCAATCATAAATTCTCTACTATAACACCGATAATAACAGCTAATATTATAGGAAAGGCCAGACTTCTGTAAACAGATTGGCACAATTTCTTATAAAAATACGCAGTTAAAAAACTAAGGGCAAAAACAATTGCATAAGCACCATTAGATTCTCCGCTCTGCAGTATACTATACGCTATAATTATGCCAAGAGCCAACCCTCCCAATCCACCATAGACATTTTTAATCGTTTTAAATCTTTCAATATTCAGAATTTTATATACATCATATCCAGCATGATAGCCTTTAATTATTCCAAACATTCGAATATACAAATGCGGAATATTATATAAGACCAGAAGAACAAAGAGAAAAATAATTTTTGTCTTATAATTATCAATTAATATTACCGCAAGCAGGCAAACAAGAATTGAAGCTGGTTTCAAGGTTGCCCATACCAGCTGATCACCGATTGCACCAAGAGGACCAATTAATGCATTTTTCAGCCGATCCACTTTAAAATAATCATCTTTTCCCTCCAGCACCATATCTTCTTCGACGCGTGAAATGGCCCCTAAGGCAAAAGACGAGAAATAAGGATGCGCGTTAAAAAAGTTTAAATGTCTATTATAGAATTCAATTCTTTTTTTCCGGTCTTTAAATAGTTTTTTAGCGACCGGTGCCAGGGCAAAGCAAAAACCAATGGACAACATACTTTGATAATTCCAGACGGCTTGAATGAGAAAAGAACGAAAAAATACACTTATAAAAACAGGAAATTTTATTTTGCGATTTTGCTTCATTTTAGAACAAATAGTAAACACCCAACGACTAAGCCTACGGCAATTAATAAATGATACATTTTTTCCTTAAAAACTGACAAAACAAGCCCTGCCCCAATACCAATTAGTGACATAACTCCATATTTGAAGTATTTATCCCATTCTACCGGAATATTTTGAACATATTTAAATAAAAAATCGCCGAGATACATTGCCAGCACTATGAGGATAAACATCAGCGAATAGTGAAATATTAACCCAAGATAATTAATCACATCGAAAATATTAAGTTTTCCCTTCCGGGCAAGTACCAATACTTTTTGTAATAAATATTGATTGGTTTTTCGGTATAGTACAACCAGTTGACCTCCGAGATAACTAACCCCGATACCATATAATAGACCACAGATCAGGATAATATTAAAATTTTCGTAATTACTATTATAACGAATAACGAGAGCTGCAATTACAATTGCGGCAATATTCCCTTCCGGAACGATTGCAGCTCCCACAGGCATACTGCTCAACCACAGTAACTGTAAATACATTCCAACTTGCACACCCAATTGAATATCACCTAAAAACCAACCAAGTAATGTACAGGCTATTAGTGGTTGTGAAATCAGAAATTGAAAAGCTACGGTTGTGTCCAGGACGAGGAGACTTCCTATGAGTCCGATGTAAATATTTTCCATCGATCACCTGAGTGAATATATATGATTTGCGGAATGGTGTCTTTCCGTGTCAATCCGTGGTTAATTTTTTAATTAAATATTTTCTTTGACTTTTTTTGCGATCTCTATAAATGCTTTGGATTGATTGTTATCCGGCACTTTTTCCACGACTGGTATACCCTCATCGCCACTGATTCTTATTTCCACATCCAGGGGAATTTCCCCCAACAGATCAACCTTAAGACGATCACATTCTTTTCGCACGCCGTCAGAAGAAAATATATCTGTTCTTTCCTGACAATGTTGACAAATAAAATAACTCATGTTTTCGATGATCCCCAGGATGGGAACATTCACTTTCTGAAACATCTGAACCCCCTTAACTGCATCCAGAAGGGCCACGTCTTGCGGGGTTGAAACGATAATTGCACCATCGAGAGCAACCGATTGAGATATCGTCAGCTGTGCATCTCCTGTACCCGGAGGCATATCAAAAATCATAATATCAAGATCACCCCACTCAACATCGCTCATCAATTGCTGAAGTGCGCGCATTACCAAGGGACCCCGCCATATAACCGGGCTGTCATCTGTCAGCAGAAAGCCGAGTGACATAAGTTTCACACCGTATTTTTCGATAGGAATTAGCTTATTACCGTCAAATTCAGGTCTACCGGAGATGCCGAACATTAGGGGAATGCTTGGCCCATAAATATCCGAATCCAGGAGGCCCACTTTTAATCCCTGTTTTGCCAATGCAACTGCCAGGTTTACACTGACTGTGGATTTTCCCACACCACCTTTGCCACTGGCTACAGCGACTTTATATTTTACCTGTGGTAAATAAGTACTTGTTGCGCCCGCTTGTGATCCCCCCGCTGATTTTCTGACCGAGAGTGAATTTACTCCTTCAAGGTTAGAAAGTTTTTCTTTTACAGCATTTTCAACACTGTTTACCAATTTAGAGTCGGTACTTCGTAAATCCAGTTCAACTGAAACAGAATCACCAGAAATATCAATAGACTTAATAATCCCAAGTGTAACAATATCTTTACCCACACCAGGATAAATTATTTCCTTCAAACTTTCTTCTATATGTTCTTTTGTCAGCATAAAAATTCCTAAACTTTATTTTTTTATTATACTTGATTATTATTACTCAGAGTTATTACAGTAACCATATAAAAAAAGCCAACCAAATACATGGTTGGCTTTTTTTAAGTTTTTATATTATCAGATCACAACTTCCAGATCTAATATTTGATCATTTTCAAGATTTAATGATACTTCTTTAGGTTCTCGTAGTTTTATCTCATTAATCATTTTTAGTGTGACCTTAAAATCGAGAGTTTCCATGTTTTTATCTGTGAGGACACCGAGACCATTTATTACGCCTCCCTTATCCATGTCATAATAGCTAATGGTGATATCTTCCTTAATATCCAGTGCTTCGAGGATTTCCCGGACTTCTTCAATACTCCTCTCTTCTATAATCTCTTCATCGATATCTTCATCAATAGTCAAGATATCGCCATCAGCGAACCTAAAATCAATCGTGCCTCCCCCACCTTTTACAAATATAAGTTTTTTATCCTGACTTTCGCTGACTTCCCGATCCACATTTACAAATTTACCTGTAAAATGATCATTTCCTATATCGATTATTTTTACAGCAACGGGGTGATCCTCTGGAATGCCCTCATAACTCAAACGCATAATACTTACTTTTTTACCCTTTCCAAGACCAATTACACGCTTTTTAAGCTCGTCGGGAGGTATCGCATCAGGATGTCTCAGGTGAGATGATTTTGCCTTTTTAGATTTAAATATTTTTAAGAAATGCCTTCTGAAAAGGGGCTGATCATCCGGCATATTTGCGGAGAAATGATATTTTGAAGTTCTCATTATTCCAACCTCGCCTTTTCGTGTTAAATGTCAAATTAAATTTAACTTAAGCAAGTAAGAAAATAAATGCAAGAAAGTTCATATTTTCATATTTTTCTCAATTTTATGATCCGGAGGAAGATCAATATTCACATGCAACAGTTCTCTTGCATTTGCAATCGCCTGTGGTGTCACCTGTTCGCCACCGAGTAGTTTGGCAATATCCAATATCCTTTCATCGGCTTTAAGTTTTTCTACAGATACGATTGTTCTGCCTTCAACTTCATTTTTCGCAACGGAAAAATGAGAATCACCCTGGGCTGCTATCTGTGGTAAATGCGTAATTACAATCAGCTGGTGGTGTTTTGCGATTTCCAGCATTTTCTTACCTACAATTTGTGCTAATCGCCCTGAGATACCACTGTCGATCTCATCAAAGACCAGTGTTGCGATATCATCAGAATCAGCAAGTAATGTTTTTATACAAAGCATGATTCTGGAAACCTCACCACCGGAGGCGACTTTATGAAGTGGACGGGTTGGTTCACCAACATTTAAACCAACATTAAATTCAATCTGATCCATTCCATTTTCAGACAATTCATATGTTTTACCATTGACAGAAACTATTCCGCCCTCTTTTTCCTGCCATGAATGCTGCACTTTGAAACTGGCATTCTGTAAGCCTACAGAAATTAGTAATAACTCCAGTTCCTTTTCAAAATTTTTTCCTAATTCTTGTCTTTTTTCGGAAAGAACCAGTGATATTTCCTGTAATTTTTTGCGGATTTCTTCAAGCTTTTTTTCCAGTTTGTCTATTTTTTCATCAAAATTTTCTATCTCATCAAGATTTTTCTTCATCTCTTCAAGACGTGTAATCAGAGCTGGAAGATTGGATACCTGATATTTTTTCAATAACCAAGCAAGTTCAGATTCCCTGCTGCGGATTTCCTCCAACCGGTCTGCATTGAATTCAAGATTGGAACCATATGATTCACAGTGTCGGCCTGTCTCTTCAACCGAAACCTGGGCAGATTCCAGATTTTTAATTAATTCAATAAATGAGGGATCTATTTCGGTCAGGGATTTTAACTTGTTAATAGCCTCCGAAATTATACGTGATGCCGAATCTTCAGCGGAATAAAGAAGCGTTGCTACCTTACTTGACACTTCAAAAAGGGCCTCATTATTTTCCAGGATTTTTCTCTCAGAAATTAACAATTCTAACTCTTCTTCCTTCAGATTTGCTTTTGTTAATTCATTAACCTGAAAAGTGTAAAGATCATGTGTTTCGTAGCTTTTTTTCCTTTTTTCAATAAGACCTTCAAGCAGATTTTTTTGGCTATGATATTCTTTATAAGCAGATTTATATTTTTCCAAAATTGGCTGAATTTTACCAAAAGCATCAAGGTAAGAGATATGATTTTCCGGATGGATAAGACGTTGGTGTTGATGCTGCCCATGCAGGTCAATTAGGAGTTCTGTGATCGTACCTATAGCATTCATATTGACCGGAGTATCATTTATAAATGCCCGGCTGATACCTTTGATATTGATTTCCCGGCGAACGATGATAACATCACTTATTAATTCTACTGCCAGTTCTTCAAGTATAGACCTTTTTTTGCTATCAATCGGAAACTTAAATTCAGCTTCCAGAATCGCCTTGTCTGAACCAGATCTGACAAGATCGGATTGCCCCCGTTCACCACATAGTAGACGAAGAGCACCGACCAGAATAGATTTCCCGGCTCCAGTTTCACCGGTTAAAACCTGAAATCCTGATTCAAAATCGATTTCCAGATGATCAACAATAGCAAAATCTTTTATATATAACTTTTTTAACATAGGATTAATTTAAGGATTGATCACTGCTATCTTACCACTGGCCGTAATACCCTCTTCATTGTAAATTAAATAAATGTAGACACCGCTTGATACCTTGGCATTGCTCTGATCCCTGCCATCCCATGTAGCCCGGCCACCTTCCACTCTGCCATTTTCCCGGGAAAGTGTACGTACTAATCTGCCATTGACATTTAAGATTTTAACCGAGGCGCCAAACACCAGATTCTTGATAACAAATTCCGTATTATCATCGAGTACAAACGGGCTGGGGCCACTGATAACGGAATTTAACTCTTCTTTTATTTCTGAAAATGAACCGGAAAAAATTGAAAGACCGGATTCTGTTCCAATATATGCTTCCCCTTTATTCTGATCGACATAGATACTATTCACAATTTTGTTTGGTAATCCACTATTATCCTGTGTAAAATGCACCCAGGCAGCAGGATCCCAGGGACTTTCATCAGCCTTAAGAAGGCTTAATCCACCATCAGTTGCAAACCACTTGTTATTAAAGCTATCTACATAAATCTGATTTATTTTATTTTCGATAGGTCCCACTTCCCCAATATGTTTGAAAAAATTCTGCCCATCAAATGAACTTAAACCACCAGCAGTTCCGATCCAAATAATACCATCAAGATCACGTTTTAATGATAAAACTGTGTTACTGAACAAACTTGCGTTCCCGGTATTTATTCTTATCAAGGGCTGATCATCGCTTCTATTCTCAAGTGTTCCATTATAATCATATACCAGAATCCCGGTTGCAAAAGTAGCAATCCAAAGCCTGTTAAAATCATCAAATTCCAAAGCTGATACTTGACCATCATCATGTGAAAAACCTATATTCCTTCCAAAATAAATCCAATTGGTACAATCAAGTTCAAGATTACCATTTTCATTTCTTGGGATTACAGCTAAATAGTTGCCGTCGCCGGCACCATGATTTGTGCACCATAAATTGCCAAAGTCATCTTCAAGAAAATA
>JAGLYF010000198.1 GCA_023132435.1 Calditrichia bacterium
AAATTATTATTATTTTAGTTTTAATTCGTGCAAATCAGTGTAATCCGTGGATAAAAAATCGTTGTGTCTTTGAGTTAGAGGCTACGAATTATTCAAGCTAGTTAATTCAAAAAAACAAATAAAATTATATACATAAATCGTGCCAATTATTCGAATATTTTTACCATTTTTCACTTGTATCCATCAATAGTCATATTAAGTACAATATTAATAGCATCTACTTTCAGCCAGCAGGTTAATCACCCTTTCTTAGAATCTTCAATTCCATACTCGGCAATTTTATTATACAAAGAACGCCGGCTTATACCTAGAAGTTCCGCGGCTTTTGCTTTATTTCCTTTGACTTTCTTCATAGTTTTTATGATAGATTCCTTTTCTATTTCCGGCAATGACATTCCGGCCTGGAATCTGATTTCCTCATCCGGCATAACACCTTTGATTGTATTTATGGGCAAATCAGACTTTTTAATTTCGTCTTTCGCTGAGATCATTGCCCGCAGTACCACATTGCGTAGTTCACGGATATTCCCTCGCCAGCCATAATTTATTAATATTGTCATCGCCTCAGGTGAGATACCCTTTATTTGCCGATCATACTCTTGATTAAAATGATGAATGAAATGATCGGATAACAAAGATATATCTTCTTTTCTCTCCCTTAATGGTGGTAATTCTATCAAATACACATTTAAACGATAATATAAATCTTCCCTGAATGTACCATTGGAAATACAATCTTCAATATTTTCATTCGTTGCCGTGACAATTCTAACATTAACGGGAATTTCACGCTTTCCTCCAACCCGGTCAATAGTATGGTTTTCTAAAACGCGCAACAAGGCAATCTGAACCGCTTCACTCATCGTGCTGATTTCATCCAGAAACAATGTTCCGCCGTTCGCCTCCTCAAATTTCCCTTTTTTCTGATCGATTGCTCCGGTAAATGATCCCTTTTCATGACCAAAAAGTTCTGAAATGATCAAGTCTTTGGCAATAGCCCCTGTATTGATCGCTATAAAAGGCTTATCGGATCTTTTTGATGCCTGGTGAATCGCCCGGGCCACCAGTTCTTTGCCTGTGCCACTTTCTCCAGTTATCAGGACTGGAACATCAATATCAGCTATTTCACGGACCTTTTTCAAAACTTGTTTTATCTGTTTACTTTTGCCAACAATTTCATCAAAATGGACAGTTGATAACGGCTTTTTATCGGGTTGCGGTTTCTTTTTTTCTCTGGTGGGAGCGATCTCCAGGGCTTTTTGTATAGCATTTTTCAATTTCTTGGGATCGACCGGTTTAGGGATATAGTCAAGAGCTCCGGTATGGATTGCTTCTACCGCATGTTCGATAGATCCGTACCCTGTGACCATGATTACCCGTTGTAATGGATTCCTGTCAGTGATGATTTTTAGAAGCTCCATCCCATCAATTTTTTGCATTTTGTAATCTGTAATAATTAAATCATAATCCTGATTGCCAAGTAATTCCAGTGCTTCTTCTCCACTGCCGGCTTCACCAACGTCATAATCCTCATCTTCAAGCATGACAACCATAGCAGTGCGATGGGCATCATCATCATCAATGACCAAAATATTAGATTTTATCATTTTCACTACCAGAATTTAAATTGGATATTTTCAGGAAATAAAATCAGCAGTATCTTTACCTTTAAGGGGCGAAGAAATTATCTCCCCTTTCACTCAGATAGGATTCAATTTTATTAATGAGCAATTCCTCTTGATCAAGAAGAAACTGATCCATACCGCGATGACCCTTTGTCTCAAGCTCAGCCCAATGCAAGATGATCTCAAGTTCTCTCGCTGTCAACTTCATTTCCCGGTTAGATATATTGTTTTTGATTCTTCCTAAAAGTGCCATTTCCTGTGGGAAAGGACTTGTCTCACCCTTTTCAGCCCAAATGTGTATTACTCTTATTTCAGAAGGTGTGAGGTTTAACATCTCGTAATCCTGTTAATTATAACAGCATGTAATTTATCATAAACCTTTGTTCGTTTCAAGACGGATTGCCGGTGCCAATTTTATATCAGGAGATAAAGTCAATAATTATCGTTGCTGCTCTATTTGCAACGCCCGGTGCTCCCAGTTTTTCTTTGATTATTGCCAGTTTTTCCCTCGCTTCTGCATTCACTTTCGATTCCAGTAATCGTTCCAGTTCAATCTTCGCTTTTTCCGGTTGAAACTCATTCTGTAACAATTCTTCGGCAATTTTTTCTCCGGCAACAATATTAACTAATCCGACCATATCTACTTTTACAAGAAGTCTGGCAAAAAACCAGGTCAGGAAATTCACCCGATAGACAATAACCATTGGCACTCTAAAGTATCCTGTTTCAAGAGTTGCGGTTCCTGAAGATACCAGAGCAGTATCCAGTTGATTGTAGAAGCTCTCAGGAGTTGATGTGTGGAGCTGGATAAATGAATTTTTACCAATATACTTTTTATATTCATCAGGAGATATGGTATCCACTTTCAGGAGGAGAGCACGCTCGATTTTCGCAGAATCTTTCAGCAATCTGGCAGTTTTGATCATATCTGGTAAGAGATTTTCCACCTCCTGGTGACGGCTGCCGGGAAGGAGTCCCAGAGTTACATCATTTGATTGTGTCATTTTAGGATCGACATGATCAAAATGATTATCAGCAATCGGATGTCCTACATATTCAGCCTCTAGGCCATAGTCGTTATAAAAATCCTTTTCAAAAGGAAAGATAACCAGCATTTTTTTAACATATTTTTTAATCTTAAAAACACGTTTTTTCCCCCAGGCCCAGAGTTGGGGACTTATATAATAGATAACCGGTATCCCCATTTTGTGCATTTTTTTTGCAAATCTTAGATTAAATCCCGGATAATCGATTAAGATAACTGCTGCCGGTTGGGTCGATTCAACCAGATCGGTCATTTCGTGAAATACTTTTCTTATAAATGGAAGATGTTTAAGTATTTCACCAAGACCAAGAAATGCCATCTGTTTGATATGAAATAGTGCTTTGAGACCCTCTTTCACCATCAGATCACCACCGATACCCTGTATGTCCAGATGGGGATTCATCTTTTTAAGGACAGCGACCAGTCGGGAACCGTGAATATCACCAGATACTTCACCGGCAATTATAATGAGTGTCGGTTTTGAATTATGCCCCGTCATTTATTCCTTCCCTTGTTACACCGCTCCGCGGTATAGTATCATTTTCCTTCGATACCATTTATAATGATGAGAATGAATTTAATGAAAAAAAAGAATTATCTCCATCTGTCACAAATCTCGTCTTAAGAGATAGGATTAGGGAGTAAGTTATGAAATGTCATTCCCGCGGGAATCTAATTAGGGGGGGTTGGTGCCAAACGCGAAATTTATGAACTCATCCCCCGGCCTACGCCAGT
>JAGLYF010000199.1 GCA_023132435.1 Calditrichia bacterium
CCTTCTCTTGGTAAGAGAAGGGGAGCAGAAAAAGGCATATTCTCGTAAAAATCCCCCCTCTCCTACCAGGAGAGGGGATGAAGGGGTGAGGTCCTCGCCCGAAGCACAATTCAGGAACTCATCCCCTAGTTCCCTTTTTTTGTATTCAGTGTAATCATGCAATATTTTTTTAATACCGGAGATGATAAAGAAAGTCGTCAATATATCAGTTGTAGAGACGTAGCATGCTACGTCTCTACAACATGATTATAAACTACATTTATTCAATATAATAGCGGGGTCAGCTCGAAACGAGCTCATTCGGAGGTGTGAGTTTTCATTTATTCTTCTTCTGCCGGAGCTTCTTCCGATTGTCCTTTTTGTAAAAAATAATAAATCAGGAAAGCAAAACCGGCAAAGAGAAACATGAATCCTATTGTCATCTCTTGAGTGATATTATATGGAAAAAGCTGTCCGAGTAATAAAGCAAGTCCAATACCAACAAGCACCATACCCCATTTTACAGAGTTTAACGGATCGACCATCCTTTTGCCGGACTGGAAATATAAATATTTCACCTTTTCATCTACCTGACCGCTTTCAATCAAGCGCTTCCGAATCCTGTTATCCGAGATCACTTTGATCACAAATGCGGCAGAACTAAATATTACAAATACAATCAATACACCTGTTAATCCTTCAGACATATAATTCTCCTTTCTTGTCTGTTCGTTTGATAGAATAGACAGGCATAAAAGAAAAATGTTGCAATATCCCTGAATTTAAACTATTATTTTTCAAGTGGGAGATAGATGCTGGATACTGGATGGTGTGTTAAGGGGGAATAGATCTCAGCCATGCAGTATCGAGAACCGAGTACCGAGTACCGAGCACCGAGCACCGAGAAACGAGTGACGAGCACCGAGTACCGAGAACCGAGAATTTTGCAACATTTATCAATTTAAATTGTCTCCTTATATAAAAGGGGATCTATTGAGCCCAGACAGAACACTTGTTACTAAAATTCTAAATGGAAATCTTAATTCCTTCCGGGAACTGGTTGAAATGTATCAGAAACTGGTGGTACATGTTGTATTTCGCCTGGTATCCCGGCGGGAAGATCGGGAGGAAATCTGTCAGGAGGTATTTATAAAAGTACATCGAAACCTTTCCGGTTTTAAATTTCAGTCAAAATTGTCCACATGGATTGGAAAAATAGCCTATACAACAACAATTAATTATTTACGGAAAGCGAAAACACCACTCTATCGTAATTTGAAAAAAGTATCTGAAACTAGTGAAAGTGAAGATGAATATAATAATCCCATTAATTCAATTCCCTCCGATTATCCATCTCCGGTGGAGACCATTGAGAGGCAGGATATAACCACTCTGATTCATAAAAAAATAGAACAATTGCCAGCGCCTTACCAAACGATTATAACTCTCTATCATCTGGAACAGATGAGCTATCATGAAATTGCTGAGATCATGGAGTTACCAGAAGGAACTGTCAAAAGCTATCTGTTCAGGGGAAGAAAGAAATTAAAATATTCGTTAGTGAAGGAGTTGGAAGGAGAAGAGATATAATGAGCAACCATCTTACAGAAGAACAAAT
>JAGLYF010000002.1 GCA_023132435.1 Calditrichia bacterium
TAGGCGGATGCGCCCGCTGGCGCACTTGCAGGGAGGGGTGGACCCCGGGTACTCGGGGGACGGGGTGGGTCAGTTAATGTTCTAGAGCGAACTTTTTTATTTGCTCAAATGATAAATGGTATCCTTCATCTTTTCCATAATAAGCCGTTTGAATAAATCCCATTGGATCAATAATTATCTTTTTTTCGGGATAAATACTCCGTAATTTATAACGTGAGATTAAAATCAAACATAATCGTATTGATCGTCATAATCGGATTAACCGGCATACGTCTGGCTATATTGATCGATGATCCGGAACACTTAATCGTTCCTGATCCGGATTGCCCCATTTGTCAGGCTTACCAATCTCAGGTTCTTCTGGTCTCAAATGCCGATCTTACTTCTCTATCAACGCTTCTGTTATATTTCAAAGAACAGACAACTATTGATTCTTATTCACATCCTGTTGATCCTATATTATCGATAAGGGCACCCCCTATATCCTGAAGCCGAAATAAATTTTATTCATATTTTCCGTTTCCAAATAGGGTTGATATAGTTATCCTTCTCAATTCGATTTATTTTGCGATTATTTTCTTTTGGTATTATCTCAAGATTTTAATCGATAGAACTGAGATAAATAAACTTTGTAAAAATAAAGGACAGGTGATATGGTGAAAAGATATCCATTTATTTTAACCATTCTGATCGTATTTAATTTTCTAATACATGGTCATGCTCAGGGAACATCAGATGCTTCGGCAACCGGTATCAGCAGATCCTTTAATCCGGCAATAAGTGTTAACTCTCTTTTCTACGGTATGGGATCCAGTAAAAATGAACCGCTATATTCCCAAACGGGTCTCACTCAGGGCCTACATTATCAGGAAATAGAATTGACGATGACGGCTAATGTGGATGTTTACCTGAAATCTTTGGTGGCAGTTTCTGCATCTGAACAGGATGGTATTGGATTGGAAGAAGCGTATATTACAACCCTGCGAATGCCCATTCCTGCTACCATACGTGGAGGGCAAATGCTGAACACCTTTGGACAGCATAATCTGCATCACCTCCATCATTTTGCCTTTGCCGACTATCCTCTGATTCTTGATCAGGTATTCGGTCCGGATTTGAATGAAGTTAGTGTCGAAGCCGCTTATCTCATGCCAACATCCTGGTATATGGATGCTATTGCAGGTTTCTTAAATGGGGATAATCCAATATTATTCAACAGCAGTAAACCGGCAGATTTTGCCTACCTGTTTCATCTTGATAATTTATGGGATATTGCTGATGAATATACAATTCGCCTTGGTGGGACCTTTCTCAGCGGTCAAAGAGGCCTGTATCATTTTGATGATTTTTCATCTGTGGGATCTGATACAAGCAGTATATTATCTACAGTATGGGGACTGGATTTTCACTTGAAATGGAAACCTTTACAACGCGGACGTTATCGTTCACTTACTCTGCAGGGAGAGTATATACATGCCGATCTGAAGTTCAACGAAAGCAGTTCGGGTCCCTTACATGGTTATTTTATACAGTTATTGGGACAATTTAATATACGATGGTGGCTACAATGCCGTTATGACTGGTATAATCAATCTAAAGATCTGAACAGGTTCTTTCCCGTACCTGGTATGGCATCAAATAATATACATCAGGATCTGACAAGTAATCGTTTCAGTTTTGTCTTTGGGTATGTTCCTACGGAATTCAGTGCTTTCCGTCTTCAATATAATTATATCAAAGTGAATGGAGAAACCGAAAGCCAGATCATTGTCCAGGTAAATGTAACCATAGGGTCACATCCTGCGCACAAATATTAAGATAAAGGGGATAAGTTATGCAGATAAAACGAATTAAAATCTTGCTTTGTTTTTTGATGGTATTCTTTGGATGGCATACAATTGAAGCACAGGAATTAAATATAGTCACAACATTGCCCAGTCTCGCTTCAATTACTAAGAGTATTGGCGGAGAACATGTTGAGGTTTACAGTATCACGCGCGGTGTTCAGGATGCCCATTATATCGAAGCAAAACCAAGCTATATGGTTAAGTTAAACCGGGCAGATTTACTCATATATTCGGGATTGGAGCTTGAGATCGGTTGGTTACCGCTTCTTATCCAGGGCGCCAGAAATCATGATGTGACGCCGGGTGCTTCCGGCCATTTAAACGCCTCCTTAGCAATCTCGACATCAAATATTCTTGAGAAACCCAGAGGCGAAGTCGACAGAAGTATGGGAGATGTTCATCCTGCCGGTAATCCCCATTATCTCCTTAATCCCTATTATGGTATTAAAGTGGCCGAACAGATTACAGATAAACTTATTGAATTAGATCCTTCTCATATGGATGTCTATGATAGTAACTTCGAACAATTCAGAACAGAATTACAAAAAAAAATAACGGAATTCGAAACAGAGGCGGCGATTTTAAAGGGTATAGAATTAGTCTGCTATCACGTGCACTGGAGTTATTTACTTAATTGGCTGGATATCAAAGCAGCCGGATATGTGGAACTCCGTCCCGGAATCCCTCCCACACCAAGACATAAAAAGGAAATTACAGCTCTGATGAAGCGGAAAAATCTTAAAATCGTGATAATCTCTTCATGGAAAGATCCCACTAAAGCGGAGGAAGTCGCTGATGTAGCTGAAGCTAAATTACTTATTTTGCCGGGAGAAGTTAATGCAATGCCCGGTGCTGATAGTTATATAGAATGGTTGGATTATATGGTCCGGAATTTGGTTGATGTGGCGATTGAAGTAGAACCGGAAACAACTCAGAGACAAAGAGACAGGCAAAGAGAACAAAAAAGAGGTACAAAATGATTGAAATTCTCACCTTTATGGCACCGGCTATCTGTATGTGTATCATTCTTGTTGGAATCTGTGGATATGTAGGGATTCATGTTGTCATGCGTGAGGTTATTTTTATTGATATTGCCCTGGCACAGATTGCTGCCTTAGGCGCTTCATTAGGTATTTTTCTGGGCTTTGATTTAAAGGACCCCTGGATATATTTTATCTCGCTCATGCTAACACTTGTTGCCGCATTATTACTTTCAACAACAAGACGATTGACGAAATTCGTTCCTCAGGAGGCATTTATAGGTATTCTCTATGCATCAGGGGCTGCCGCTGTGATTCTCGCCGGTGACCGGCTACCTCATGGAGCCGAGCATGTTCATGATCTAATGGTGGGACATATCCTTTGGGTGAATTGGCCGGAAGTTGGGGTATATGCTCTAATATATTTATTATTAGGTTTAGTTTATTTTTTAATTCATAAACGGTTGATTGAAATCAGTAAGAATATTAAAAAAGATAATAGTGCTAATTTTCATTTTTTATTATGGGATTTTATATTCTATGCACTTATGGGTATTCTGGTAACTTTTGCTGTTAGAGTAGCTGGTGTTCTGCTGGTCTTCGGTTTTTTAATTGTGCCGGCGGTCATAGGTACGCTTTTAGGAAAAACATTTTCAGGGCGTCTGGCTATTGGATGGATTACAGGTATTCTGATAAGTCTTGTGGGAAGTTATCTTTCCTTTATATTGGATTTTCCCACCGGCGGCATGGTTGTTGTAACCCTTGGAATCACCTTATTATTAGTCTCAATTTTAAAAAGTATACAACTAAAGGTGCGTGGTTAGTGCTATTTAAATTTTTGGAGCTTTTAATTGGGAAAGAAAGTTAAATTTAGAATTTATCCGGATTCCGTACTTCGTAAAATTGCACTTATTCTATCCACAATATTGCTTTACTACTTTTTACCAGGACAGATTTTTGCAAATGAGGATAAAAACATGAGGGATCAAAAATCAACGGATATAACCCTAACAGTTATTTATGACAATAATTCTTATCAGGAAAATTTAAAAACCGGATGGGGATTTTCTTGTTTGGTTCAGGGCACTGAAAAAACAATTCTGTTTGACACGGGCGGAGATGGTCTGCTACTAATGAGAAATCTACAAAAATTAGCGATCGACCCTAAAATTGTAGACATCGTTGTTCTGTCACACATTCATGGCGACCATACCGGTGGACTACAAAGCTTTTTAGCGCTAAATTCAGATGTAACAATATACATACCGGGATCATTCCCAGCATCCTTCACAGAAGAGGTAAAAGAATATGGTGCGAAGGTCGTTGAAGTAGAAAAATCAAAAGAAATTTGCCGGGATGTATATTCAACCGGTGAGCTGGGCACATGGATAAAGGAGCACTCTTTAATTATAAAAACAGATAAGGGATCAATAGTGATAACCGGATGTGCACATCCCGGGATTGTTCAAATTGTTACAGCTTCAAAGAATTTAATTAAGGATAATGTTTTCCTGGTAATCGGTGGCTTCCATTTAAGAGATAACAGCCAGAGCGAAATTGAAAATATTATATATCGTTTGAAAAACTTAGGTGTTCGTTATGTTGGTCCCTGTCATTGTACAGGAGATCTTGCCCGGGATCTATTTAAAAAAGAATTTGGTGAATATTATATAGAAGTGGGCGTAGGAAAGCGGATATTTTTTAAAGATTTAGATTAAAATCAATGATTATAGCTCTTACTCCTAATTTTATGCGGAGTTAAGGACATAATCAATGAAATTATATTAATTACAAAAGCAAACAGAACAATTGATATTTACCTATTAATGAGAGAAGAAACCGTTCAATTATGAAAACACAAAACAAATCTATGCAAAAATCGACAAAATCCATTCATGCTGGTAATTGAAAAAATTCAATCTTCGGTGAAGTTTCGGTACCAATTTTTCAGACCTCTACGTTTTCGTTTACCAGTGTCGAGGAAGGTGCAGAACGGTTTTCCGGAGAAAGACCCGGATATCGGATGAATTAGTCAGGCTATCGGTTGGGTGTGAGGGTTATGAAGATCTCCGCGATGATCTGAACCAGGCTTTAGACAAGATCGAAAATATCTATTTTCATAAGATTAACGGTATTAGTGAGTAATTGCTTTCAGACAAATAATAAAACCTCTGCCGGGAGTCAGAGGTTTCAGATTTTAGTATTTTCCGATAAACTCTTTCCCTGTACCGATCAGTTCATCACCCGGGTTCCAACCTGCCGGTGCCGCTTTGCCCGGATTTTTAGCCACTTCCTGCATGGCTTTAATCTGGCGAATCAGTTCATCCACATTCCTGCCTACAGGGCCGGTTAATACCTCAACCGCCATTATTTTACCTTCCGGATTAATGATAAAACGGCCGCGCTGATTCAGTCCGCTCTTAGGATTCCAAACACCATAAGCGCGTGACACGGCGCCGCTGGGATCTCCGGCCATCGGATATTCTACATTTTTTATAGTTGGCGAGGTTTTTTTCCACATCCAGTGCGAAAAGTGCGCATCAGTACTGACGGCAATGACTTCGACGTTTAACTTTTTCAAATCCTCATATTTGTCCGCAACTGCGGAAAGTTCTGTTGGTCAGACAAAAGTGAACGCTGCCGGAAAAAAACACAGCACGCGCCATTTGCCATCGTAATCCGATAATTTGATATTTTTAATATCGTCACCAACCACTGCCGGTAATTGAAAATCAATCGCCTGCTGTCCGGGTAAAGGAACCGGATTTACGGTCAGATCCACAGCTGTGGCCTTGTTTGTTTGCGGCTCAGCTCCCTCACCGCCTGACCCACAGGGTCCGAGTACCTGAGCCTGTAGTGGTATCATGAACAGAAATACCACTACAATAAGAAAAGGAATCTTTTTCATCATTGCTTACCTCCTGCTAATTTAGATTTTCAAATGTATTTCCCGGATTTATTAGTTTGATGCAATTATTATTGTTTTGGTTCAAAAAAAATCAATCATAGACCAAACGGGTAGCCTCATCAGCAAGTGTCGGTTGTATTAAGTCCTGCCAGGTTGGATCTTCCCAGGTTCCAAGTTTCATGTGTGTTATATAATATTTTTGTGGAATCGGATGTGTGCCAACAACAACTTCCATTGCAAATTTTGTTTTGATATAATCACGAAAGTGCTCAATGTAAGGGCAGGGCGGGTAGCCAACGACAAGTCCGGTAGCAAAATGGATGATCCCGGCACCGTTTTTTTGCATCTCCTCCGGGGCGTATTCCACATTACCTCCCGGACAGCCGCCGCAGGAAGTATACCCGACGATTTCCACTTCGTGATCTTTATATCCGGAAAATGCGCCTTCTCTGTTTTTTAAGGCGCGAAAACATTTGCCACCGGCACAATCCCGATAACGGTCACAAATAATAATACCGATCTTTTTTGTTTCTTTCATAGAACATCCTCTCTCTTAATGGGGGTAGTGTCACAAATAATTCAATAAAATATAAACAAGCACAATATGGTTTTTCTACAATACAATTCTTTTCTAACGCAGAGACGCAGAGTTCATAGAGTTCCGCAGAATTTAACTCGTTTCTCGCTGCTCGGTTCTCGCTACTCGTATTAATGTTTTCACATGATTTTTGTTGGTAATCCTGATAATTCAATAATATGATCGAGTACCGAGAGACGAGTTACGAGCAACGAGTACTTCTCAGCGAACTCGGCGTTTATTAAATATTCCAAATTTTACTTCAAATATATTTTTCATTTTTTCATATCCCGATTTTTCGGGATGACACTACCCTCTGATGATAATGTGATACTAGTAATATTAATGGGCTATGTATCCAATTAAACCGACTAGCAGCCCGACAATTATATTTATTACCTTAACCAGAACAAATCCGCGTCTGGATACTGCCAGCATGGGCAGCATACCATGCCCGTCCTGGACGATGGAACTTGCCAATAATATGCTAAAGGGCAACGATCCACTGGCATATAACGTTACAAATACCAGATGCGGCCCGGATTCCGGAATAATGCCGATCAAAACAGCAATCAATAAGACAATGACATAATTATCCTGAACCCACGATTCTACATTGATGTAATCCTCCATCAAATGTATGACCACCAATGCCCCGAAAGTCCACAAAAAGATACGTAACAGGTGCTTTTTTAAGACGTGTTCCCACAAATGCTCCTCCAGAAAATGATCGGGAACAGTGCTGACCACGAAGAGGCTAAAAAGGGCTCCAAAAGCAAAGGTCATTTGTTTCCAGTCCAAGGATTGGGTAGCGGGTGTGCCAAAGACTAAAAACAGTAAAAACAGTGCAAATATACTGATCAATAATGCCCGGGGGAAAGTGATATGTTTGAGCTGATACCAGATTAAATCTTTGGGAAAACATTGGCAAGTGTCGCTTTCATGCATCGGATATTGATGTTCGAGATCCTCGACCAGCATATGCTGTTTTTTGTAGAACAAATCTGTCAGATAACCAGCAGCAATACCCACGGCAAATAAAATAAAGGTCAGCCACAAGGCCTTTATGGGGAACATAGAAAACATGACAAAAGCTTCATCGCCACTGGTGGCAATCATAGTAGTGACAAGGGCTCCAAAACTAAGCACCCGGTGCGAATAAAGAGACACAACTGTAAAAGCACCCAGGCAGCCGGGCACAGCACCTAGAAATGCCCCTAAAAAGTATTGCCCCCATCGGCTTTTTTTTAGCGAATCCTGCCAGCGTCCTTGCGTCTGCACATTGATATATTCAATAAGCAGCATCATAATGAACACAAAACTGGTGATCATCAATGCATGTCGGAAAATGCCGAGAAGCATATCAGAAACTCCTCATAAAAAATGTATGGCCTTCGAACTTAGATTGAATAATCTCACCATTTTGCAGCATCTTCTCAACCAAATGCCAATCTGCCCCTGCCTTGTTCAAAATTTCATAGACCGCATCCTGACGCATCGGATGAACGGCGGTGATGTTCAAAATATCGTTGTGTATATTTCCGGTAAATGAAAAAGCATTTCCTTCGTAACCGGTCAGTAATTCGACTCTATCCACATAACCGGTTATGATTTGATAAGCGGAGTTAATGGCTTCGGGATCTGCAGGTTGGATATTTTTGTCTGCCGGCGGCCGGGTGGGGATGGATAAATAGGCAATATCCGGTTGAAGACGAGCCAGAAACCGGCCTATTTCCAGGACTGCCGCTTCAGAGTCATTCATACCTTTAATCATCATTGTTTCCGTAACAAGTGTTCCTTTAAAATCTCTCCTGAATGCCAGCATTCCATCCATTATCTGATGGAGACTAAGTTTGCCGTGAGGACGATCGATCGCCCGCCATAAATCTTCTGCAGCGGCATCGACTTTTAGTGATACCCAATCCGCCCCGGATAAATCGGTACGCACTTTCTGGTCAGCAATCAATGAACCATTGCTAATCACAGCCACAGGGATATCAAGGGATTTTAATGACTCAATGATCTTACCCAAATTTATATCCAGCGTGGGTTCTCCGTCAGGTACAAAAGCAAGGTAATCAATGGTTTCATCCTGGCCGAGAACTTGTGTTACCTTATCCCGCACCGATTGAAAAATAGTGTTCGGATGATAAAATGTCTGTCGTCCAACCTGCATTTTTATCGTTTTGCCTAACTGGCAATAGACGCAGGCAAAGCTGCAGATTTTTGGCGGAATATTGTTGATACCCAGGCTACGGCCCAACCGCCGGGAGGGTACCGGACCAAAAGTAATGTCCATGGAACTATTCGTGGCCAAAATAAGTCTCCATTCGATCAAAGGCTTTATTGATCATCTCATGTGGAACACAAAAAGACAAACGCAAATGGTTTTGTCCTGTAGGCCCGAAAGCGATACCCGGTGTTGCAGAAACCCGCGCTTCCTGCAACAGGCGTTTACAAAAGGCAGTTGAATCGCGGCCTTCATCTGTCATGATTTTTGGAAACATCAGATAGGAGCCACCCGGTTTTTGATATTTAAAAACGTGATTAAGACGATCCAGTCGCTCACACATTAAATTTCGAGCCGAAAGATAATGGTTTCTAAATTCAGTTATACAATCCTGTGGGTCCTGCAAAGCTGTTAATGCCGCATACTGTGAAACAACCGGTGCACAGATGGAAAACGGGATATGCACCTTGGTTATTTGTGGAATCATGTCTTCATGGGCATGCAGATAGCCGATCCGCCAGCCGGTCATAGCGTATGTTTTAGTAAACGTATAGGTGCTGATTGCATTTTTTGACATTTCAGGGATGGAAGCGATACTGAAATGTTTATGGTCATCAAAAACAAAATATTCATAAGCCTCATCTGTTATCACCATCAAATCACGTTCCAATGCAATTTCTGCCACTTGTCTTAAATCCTGCTCAGGGAATACAGTACCCGTAGGATTGCTGGGCGTGCAAAATATGATTGCCCTGGTTTTAGGCGTAATGGCTCTTTTAATTGCCGGAATATCGAGACGGAAGCCCTCTTCTTCGATTAAAGGGACTAACACCGGATTACCTGATGCCATTTGTACCTGCCGGATATGTGTAGAATAAGTCGGTGTGGGTAAAATGGCCTCATCTCCGGGATCAATCACTGCCATCACTGAAGCGGCTAAGCCTTCAATAGCCCCGACGGTAATAATAATCTGCCCGGCATGGGCATTTACCTGGTTATCACGATTCAGTTTTTCGGCGATTGCTTCCCGCAGTTGCGGCAGGCCTGAACTCTCAGAATATCCACCCACGCGTCCATCCCGGATGGCCAATATAGCTGCTTCTTTAATATGCTCCGGTGTGTCGCTGGTTGGTTTTGCCCATGATAAAAATGCTACATCGTCTACCTCTTTCGATAAACGTGTCATTTCATGGATCGCTGATTTTCCAATTTGACTAACTCTGTTGGCAATTCTCATATTTTATCCTCTATGAGTGATTGGTAGTGTAAAAAATAACCACAGATTACACAGAGTATTTCTCTGAGGTCTCTGTGGTTTCATCTTTTAATCCTATTTTTCATTTTTTTATAGAACTTTTGACACTACTTATTGATGGGCGGGTTTGCATTTTAATTTTGTCACGAAAAAATAACTTGATAGAATGATCACCGTAACAGATAGATAAACCATATCATATCCTATAATTGAAATTAATAATCCGGCGAATAACGGGAATAATGTGGTAACAATATTTCCGGCACCTGAGATACCGGCATATACGGCGCGGTTTTCATTGGTGGATATTTCCAGCAATACGCCATGTACGGCCACTTTATAGGCAGCAACAAAAATACCGGAAAAAATAAAAATAAATTGATATACCTGTTGAAGATCCTTTAAAGCTAAACTGATCGAGGGCAATAAGGCAGATAGAACCAAACTGAATTTTAAGAGGTTTTTATACTGGAACCGATTGGAATTTTTGAATAAAAACAGCCCGGCAGCCAGCATACCAATCGTGCGGAACAATAAATAGTCACCAATCATGTGGTATGACAACCCAAAATTATCTTTAGCAAATAAGATAAAAAAGGGTAATATGCTTAAACCCAACCCAAGACTATTTATGATCAGTAAATAATATTTTAAATTTGTATTCTTTTTGATTTCGGAGGGAATTTTACTAAAAAACTCCCAAAATCCTCGTTTCTTTTTGATAATTGATTTGACCTCGCGGAGATACCAAAAACCCAAAGAAGCTATGGCTAATAACAATCCGGCGAATAAAAAAAGTATGCTGTAATTTTTAGGAAATTCAAAAGTGATTAATAATTCTCTTACAATCATCGCCGAGGCAAAGATGCCGATACTGTTAATAATCTCTTTAGATGTAAAAAGTTTTTTTCTCTTATTCTCTTGAACGGATTTCCCCATGATATCAACATAGGACACGTTTGCAAAAGATCCGCTGAAGGAAAAAACAGAAATAAGTAAAAAGATCATAAATATAAGCAGATCCCCGCTCAATCCAGGCGATTTAAAAAACAATACGGATAAACTCAACAAAGCCACCACCCGTAAGTTTATCCCGATGAGCAAATACTTCTTTTTATAAGAATGGTTTGATAAAAATCCGGCAAATATCAGCTGAAAAAGGCTCGAACCTCCTAACATAATAGCTGTTAAAATTCCTAAGTGTATGGAATTCCCTCCGGATTTAATTAACATGGACGGGATGATTGTATCCACATCCATAAAATTTGAGGCCAGGGCAAGAAAAGCCGAATGCCACAAAAACGCTTTAAAATTTATTTTTGAATTCTGTTCTGATAGTTCCATTCAATAATCGATTCCATTGCCAGACTATGGTTTTAAAATTCGTTTTCTACCATTTAAACAGACCGAGGGTCTTGTCTATATCTTCTGTTTTCAATACGTCTTCTTTTTTTAAGACATCAAGATAAACCTTCAGTTCATCCTTTACACCAAAAGATCTCTTGAAATCTAATACGGCGTGATTTAAAAAGAATTCAACTTCCGGTGCTTCGGCTTGCATTTTTTCAGCAGAGATTATCCCTGCTTCTTTTGGATTTGCCTTTACCCAATTAACCGCTGATTCTAATTCGTCGATAAATAAATTCGCTAAATCGGGATGCTCCTTTACAAATTCACCTTTAAATAAAAGACCGGCGTTCGGCAAATTCCCGCTGCCGGGATGCATCTCCTGCCATAATTTTCCATAATCAATGGAAGTGAAACCCGCTTCTCCGGTTTCATAAAGAGCAAAACTGGCCTCCGGCTCTCTTAAAATTACTGTATCACATTCACCACGTACGAAGCAATCCTTTATTTCATCCGGCCGGCCGAAGGGATTGCCAAATACAAATTCAAAATCATCGGTATTATAGCCATTTTTTTTCATTAAATACATGGTAATGGCTGCCGGCGGTGCATTTTTAAACAGGGGGGTATGAATCCTCTTACCCTTTAAATCTTCGAAAGTCGAAGCCCGGTATCCACGGGTTAGAATCTTGAAATTATCCCACACAACCATAACCGGCATTTTTATATCTTTTCCTTTATTGTACAATTTTGCCGAAGACATCAAAGCGGTAAAACTGATATCCGCTTTATCGTTAACAATCCAGCCCAAATGTTTTTCTGTTTCCCGCCAGACTTTCAATTCTGCAATTTCAAATTTATTTTTAATTTGCTCTGATTCAAGCATCTTTATGATTATGGGATAGGTTACCGGCGTAGCTGACTGTATGACAACAGGAACTTTTCCGTTTTTAGTAATTGTCTTTTTCTTTTCCTGCTTTTCCTTTAGATTAAAAATATAGGTTTCATATAAATTTGAATTTATTTCTTTGGTAAAAAATGAATATCCCATAGAATCAAGCATTTTTTTCAAAGGAAGCGGGTCAAAGTCTGATATGTTTTTAAGCGCTTCTTTTACTTTTGTTTTTCCTGTTATTACCATATAATATATCCCATTTTTCATAAAACCGTTGACACAACATTTTATCAACTACTCCACATTGAGGCTAATTCATTTTTTAGAATATCATTCAATTGATCGTGAATATTTCCCTTCCTGAAAATCAGGCGCATATTACGCTCTTCCAACCGTTCAATTCCTGCTTTACCGATTTTTGATGAAAGTATAACTGAGCAGTCATCAATCAAATCATAAACATCTAATGTTTTTAAATGCTGCATGGTCTGTGCGTAGGTATTTGCTCTTTCTTCGATCAATTGATAATGATTATTCGGGTCAACTTCAAAAATCACGAATTTAAGAGCGCGTCCCAACATGCCTTTAAATATATAATTACTGTCGTTGGTTGGTACAGCAATTTTGTATCTATTTTTTTCTTTAGGGTCCATCATCATAAATATGCTAAATGGTTTTAGATTTTTTAAAATTAATTATTATTCCTGTTTCAAGATTATCATCATGTATTAAGTGTTTTTCAGCCTTTTGTATCAAAATGAAATGGTTGTTTTCGATTTCCTTAATTATATCTTCAATACTTGATTCCGCTAAATGCCACATGGGCCAATCTGATTGATTATGCTTTGGGAATACAGATAATATTCCGTCGTCCTTTAAAACAGTATTTGCAGATTGGTAAAGATTTTTTCTTTCATCTGCGTTTAAATAATGTAATATATCATAAATTAATACGGCATCTACAGAAGCGGCGGGTAAATCGATAGCCGGCTTGCTGGAGATAATCGGTATAATATTGTTGAGCCCCTCATTTTGTGCTGTTTTCATCAATTGATCAATCGCTGTTTGTTCATGGTCAATCGCATATACTGTTCCCACTGAACCGACCACCTTGGCGGCCGGAATAGTATAATGTCCGGCATTACATCCAAAATCGACGATGACCTGGCCTGTTCCAATTTCGAGTTCTCTGATATATGTTGCGCCTTCATGCTCTATCCAACGTTGCGCATCATTTAAGAAACTCATCATTTTTTCTCTGCTATCAGAAGACGTACATATTTCTTAAACCAGAAGTGTTCATTGAAATTACCAAATCCAGCCTCAGCTAAAATCTGTTTCCAGTCACGTTCAACAAAATCGAAAGCATATTTACATTCGAAGGTTTTAAATAGAACTCGATATTGGAACGGCATGTCTTTCAGCTTAAATTGACTGAAATCCAGAAGACAAAAACGACCGCCCGGCTTAAGATTATTGAAAATATTCTGCAACACTTTAAGGCGTACTTCGTGGGGAAAGCCATGCAGGACAAAACTCATAAAAACCGTATCAAAGGGCTTTTCTTCTGTAAAAGGAATATCCACCCGTTGATTTCTGTACTCTACATTGTTAAAAGCAGCGCAATTTCTTTTAAACTGATTGCCCATTTCTTCGGAAATATCCATGCCGGTAATATGTCCGGTATCTCCGGTATATTCATGCATTAAGCAGGCGTTTCGTCCTGTTCCGCAGCCAAGATCAAGGATGTGTTCATCAGGTTGAATGTTCATAGCTGCAATTGCCGATTTAATGAATTTATTATAAACACCTGCCGATATAATAGTGAGAACAAGGTCATAGTAGCGCGCAGAAAACCCTTGAACTTCAACATGTGAATCCGGATATATTTTTGTCATGGCTTTATTTCCTTAATGTAAAATCTATATTAAGGTAGAGACGTAGCATGCTACGTCCCTACAATCTTATCATTATAGAATTGAATGTGTTTGTCATTAACCTTCCTGCAACCCAGTTTCCCTCTCCTCACAGGAGAGGGGTTAGGGGTGAGGTAGTTGACACAAATAAAATATAAAAACTTATATCTCCTTCCTTCTCAAAAAGGGGACTAATCCCGAGGCCTCGGGACTAACCCCCTTTGCAAAGGGGGAATTAAATCGTTGATTATATGTTACTTATACTCTAAAACATTTATTTTTTTGAATAACTCAGGCTAAATAATTATCACTGTTCCGGCGCCGCCTTCGATATATTTATCGGAAAATTGCTCTTTAATTTCTGCGATATTTTTTGTGCAATGTGTCGGACATATCATCTGAAAGTCCTGGAATAATTTATACTGATCAAACCCATGCAATCCGCCGGCGATGCCGTAAATATCACCAAAATTTCGCGTTGCTTTTAGAATTTCATGCATGTTTGGATGTGAACAACCGACTATGATAAACAATCCTTTGTCCGTTTCGACCGCCAGAGACTGTTCAATGTTTTCCAGTTCACCGGTGGTGTAAAAGTGTTTAAAAATTTCCTGCGGCTTATCATAGTAAATGACATCTTTGGCATATCGAACGCCGCGAAACGATGTTGGGGCATGCAGGGTAATATCACTGTTCGTATTTAAAAAATGAGACAGCCCGCCGATATGATCAAAATGGCAGTGCGAGATGAACACATCGCTGATGATTAGCGGGTCAATATTTAAGGCTCGCATGTTTCTAAGCAAAATTTTACCATTGGCCCCGGTGTCAAACAGAATATTTTTACCAAATGCCTGTATTAAGGCGGCAAATCCCCAATCTGGTTTCAGATCCCTGTTGATTGATGTGTTATCGTAAATAATTTGTATTTTTATCATTTATTCAAATTCCATTTTATTCCGCTTACAACCACAAACGATCCTTCCCCATACCCTTCTTTTACTTCTTCCGGCTTCTTTATTTTATCGAGCATTTGAAAAATGGTTTGTGTATAATGTAAAGCGTAAAAATGGGTTTGCTTCAGAAAACCGGTGATCTCATCAACGGAATAAAATTTGGCCTGACGATAGAATACATTTTCATCCTTATGCGTCTCGTATAATGTTCCAATCGGGCTGTTTTTATCAACAAAACCGATAATCAGTTTGCCATCCGGTTTGAGTATGCGCCAGGCTTCCTTCAGTGATAGCTGCACATCATCCAGAAAACAAATAGTTGTCACCATTAATGCATAATCGTAAATATGATCCTCAAAGGGAAGGTTCTCCGCCACACCATTTACAACATGAATCCCCCGTTTAACGGCTAACCCACGCATTTTTGCCGACGGCTCGACGCCATGATGAATGCCAAGAGGCTTAGCGAATAACCCGCTGCCCACACCGATTTCCAGACCTCTGCCCCCACCGGGCAGATGACGTTGAACCGCTTCTAATTCAGATTGATAGGCATAGCGGTTTTGAACAAACCAATCTTCATATTGGTCAAAATGCTTCTCAAATGGCTCTGTTTTAGGCATTACCTGTCCTAAATATCGTCAGTGCCAGATAACCAGTATTTCAGCGCCCGTTTTGGATGTAAATGGTCCATGAGTCATATTGGAATGGATCAACTGATAGGTTCCCTGGCTGTATATCTTACCATCTATTTCATATTGACCTTTCAAAATAAAATGCTGTTCATTCTTGATGTGTGAATGACCCTCCATTTTAAATCCCTTTGGAATCTTTAGAATAACAGTACGACCACCTTCATCATCACGCAGTACTTTGATTTTCGTACCCTGCGGATAACTTTCGGCAGCCTCCTGCCACTCCATAGAATTACAATTTACAATCATGTCTAACATTTTGACCTCCAGTTTATAGACATCATATAATTATTCTGTTTTATACAAGAAATATTACACGACAACAGATTCATTCTCTTTTCTGACAAGGTCATCGATTTTTTTTACAATACCCATAAGAGCAATTGAAATATCAGATTTTGCATTTTCCAGAATGACAGGTTTGCCTTCATCGGCCAACTGTCTCGCTTGAATATTAATTGGAATTTCGCCTAAAAAATCGACATCCATTTTCTCAGCCTGCTTCTGGCCGCCGCCTGAGCCAAACAGATCAATGCGATGACCGCACTCAGGACAAATCAAGCCGGACATGTTTTCGATGAGAGTAATATGGGGTATATTCATTTTTTTTGCCATATCTATGGCTCTGGCAGAATCTATTAACGATACTTCTTGCGGAGTGGTAACAACGATAGCCATCTCCGGCTCCATTTTTTGGGTCATGGTCAGAATCTCGTCTCCGGTACCCGGAGGTAAATCTGCTATCAAGTAATCCAGGTTGCCCCATTCAACATCGCCCAAAAATTGATTCAACAATTTTGAGCGCATCGGTCCCCGCCAAATGACGGCTTGATCAGGTGGTAACATATTGGCCATAGAGATGACTTTGACGCCATTGACCTCTTGTGGAATAATTCGATTATCCTCAATATGTAACTCATCACTAACGCCGATCATTTTGGGCACATTGGGTCCTGTCACATCTGCATCAAGAATCCCGGTTTTATACCCATTAATGTGCAATCCATAGGCAAGGTTTACACTCACGGTGGTTTTACCAACCCCTCCTTTTCCGCTAAATACTACGATGCGATGTTTAATGTGGTGGATGTTTTCTGTAATTTTTTTATCCTCGAGTTCCATTTTTTTCTTCTGTTCTTCGGTAAGCATTTATACTCCTTTTTCCCCGTCAACGGGAGTAATGTTGTTTTCAATTAAGATAAGATTTTATTAAAATTTAGAATTCGCCAATAATCGTTTCTCCGGCTTTTACTCTCTCATTGATCCGGACATTTATCTTTGTTGATAATGGGAGAAATACATCTAACCGAGAGCCGTATTTTATCATCCCAAACCGCTCTCCGCATTTTACTTCATCTCCTATTTTCAAATTATTAACAATACGACGGGCAATAAAGCCGGCAATCTGCTTAAACAATATTTTGGTTTGCGACGTTTTAATGCCGATAAGCGATTGCTCATTCAACTCGGAAGATTTGTCCTTGAACGCAGCTTTAAATTTTCCCGCTTTATGCTCTAAATATTCCACTTTTCCCGAAACAGGTATACGGTTTACATGCACATTAAAGATTGACATAAAGATGCTTACCATTAAAGCTTTCCCGTGAAGATATTTATTTTCTTCAACTTCGCTAATTTTGATTATCTTGCCATCTGCCGGGGAAATTATTACTTCCCTTCCTTCCGGGATGTTTCGCTCTGGATCTCTAAAAAAGAAAAAATGAAAGACAAGAAAGACACCGGTTAATATCGATAAAATTTTTAATAGATTTGATGGATAGAAAATCAAGAGCAGGACAAATCCCGCAAGAAGAAAACCATTATATAAAATAATAGTATACCCATTTTTATTAATCATAAAGAATTCCTTATTTGTTAACTTAATGTAAATTCCCAGGCACAGAAGAAATCGGCAACTTCATCCGGCGGGCAGGCGATGCATTTTGTTTTGATTCTTGGATCGATTGTCTTTGCGAACTGGCTAAATTCCACGATTCCCACTTGTTTGCAGGGGAAATCCGGTAAATTTTTCTGTCGCCGTACTTTTTGAACGCGGCATTCTAACATTTTGAAAATCATAGTATTATTATCCAACCATTCAATCTTTTGCTTATTAATAGCGGCGTATAAACGGTATTGAAAAGCCTTCTCAAGTGCTTTTAGTCCGCCATTGGACGGGATATCAAATTCCTTCATAATTCTTCTGGCTTCGGAGACAGCAAATCGTTCCCATGATTTCGCGTCAAGTTCCATGGCCGCATCCATACCGTACTTTTCTTCTGCCGCTAAAAACCAGCATCCGTCATGGGCCAGCCAGTTTTTTGCATAAACTTCGATTAATCTGAGCAATTCCTGGTGTGAGAGATTTTGAATTTGATCCATCGGGGTTTCCTGTAAGTGTGAATTCTTCTAATCTGTTTCTATGATTTATTAGTTTTTTGTTTACTAAATCTGTTATCATCTTTTGTTCTTGGCAATTTATTAATATTTTTTTCAAGCCAGCCGGTTTTATATATCTCACGTTCGTCAAATACAGGAACATAAGGTTTGATATCCAAAAGAGGAGTTCCGTCAACAATATCCAGATTATGAATATATAATTTTGCTCCTTCAATTTTAATAAGCCGTACAATCGACAGTCCCATTGGATTCGGACGGGCCGGCGCCCTTGTGGCAAAGACGCCGCGTAACCGGTTATCCATATAGGGCTTCACCTTTAAGGAAAACTTCCCGGACAAGTGGAAATGATAGATTAAAATAATATGCGAAAATCCTTCCAGGTCTTTGAGTCCATCTGCATATTCAGGGAATACCTCAACGATTCCCTCATTATCACCGGATGCCGTTCCCTGGATGGGAGTTCCCTCACATTCTTTAAAAGGAGAATGAACAAGGCCAATTGGTTTATATCTTATTTCATGCAAAATTATTATCCTTATGACAATGATCGTTCCGGTTTTTCCATCAACCCTGTAATATCATTGTCAGCCTCATATATACCAACGGGCTTACAATGCAGGACGGTATTAGATGCATGGGTATCAGAGTTCCACCCTAAAAAATCATAGTAAGTTGTAGTCCATCTTAAAGATGGACTACAACTCATTTTCATTCGATACTTGTAGAACCATGTTTAACAATAAAATCTCCTTTGATAGCGCCTACTCGCCTGGCAATAAGATCACATTTACTGACGAATAAAAAATAAATATTTCCGGGGACATCAATTAATCCTTCTAAATTACCCTGTCCTTTAGAAATAATGACGTCAGCCTCATTAAATACTTGTTTAAATTCATTTGATGTCGATTCCCAAACTGCGCCGGGAGTATTATCTCCGGTAGTTATAATTTTTGCAATTTTATCCATTCCTACCATTAAGGCGTCATCAATAGTAATATCATTAATTACCGGGCCGCTGCGGACTGCGAAATATATGTTAGCTACTTTAATATGTTTAATGAAGAGTTTATCTAATACTATTTCACCGCAATTATCTCCGATATATAAGAGGCTTTTAGCAGATTTTAAATCTTCCTTTAATTTTTGCGAATCATCTATAGCTATGTGAGCATTGATTACCCGATTTATAGTTTCCAATACATCCAATTGATATTGCGACCCAAAATCAATTACATTTCCGGCGATGGCAAGACGCATTGCAATATCAAAAGGATCTTCAGCGGTAATTACCATCTTTTCTAAATCTGAATACATATCAAGGATCATACGATTATATTTGTCTTTAATCTCGAGATACGGATCCGGATTATTTAGTTCTTGCCGGATCATCCGGTGTATTTCGCGTCCTAAAACAGGCGGAGATTGCTGATAGTCAGCTTTGGATAAAAATGCTAAAAGATGGCGCATTGCCGGTTCCCTGGCATTGTCCGGAAGAACGCCCGTTTTTAATAGTTTTAAAAAATTACTCACAATGCACGGAATACAATCTAATGAAATGTTCATATTTTCCTTATAATTGGTACACGGGTTTGACGCATTTGTTGAATTGATCTCAGGTGCATGCTTATCAGTTCCTCTGTGAATGGTGTCTCGATCTCGTCCTGTACAAAAGGGACCTCTCTCATTTTCATTACTTTTAAACTCAAACGCATGATCCCCGTCCCGTGTACATAGATTGCATTATCCGCCGCATTTTCTATCTCATGCATTTTATCGGTAAAAATATTATTTGAGAAACTGAACAGAAAATGTCGGGTGTCTTTTACCATCGCAAGATATTTATTGAATATGTCAGTACGGTATGTTTTGGAATAGAGTAGCATATTCAGAGCTGTCATGTAAGTCATTATCCCCAAATTAGATTTTGGCAACATGTTTTGGGCTTTATCTATAGTTGCTTCAAATACATCTGGTTTGAGAAGATTCGCTCGCAATTCATCATTACCGGTCTTTTTAAAATCTTTCATTTGGGGATCAAAATCGATATAAACAATTTTTCCGGCAATACTATTTGTACTCACATTGTGGTATGAAAAAAGTTTTTCAGCATGCTCTCGATTATAATTGGTCAAGATGTGGATAAGCGATCCTCCTTTCTTCAACCATGAAGCGGCAATCATACTGCTAATTAGCTCTTTTGCGGCTCCGGCAGGACCGGTTATAATCGTACTGGATGGTACGCGAATACCATCTGGCATCAAATCAGCTAACCAATCTTGTGATATCTTAAATGTTTTCATTTATATTTTCAGCCCCAAATTGGATCATCACCGAATCTTTCATACCAAAACTTTACAGCATTCTCATAACCTGGATTAGTTTCTAATTCTTCCTCTTTAAAAGAAAACTTGTAATTTTCACAATAAGCCAGTAGAATTTTGTATGACTTAATAATTCTCCGTGTTTTCTTATTACAGATTTCTTTCTTTCCCCTGCATCTATCCGGATGCCATTGGAATAGTAAATCTTTGTAGACTTTCTTTATTTCTAATAGAGAAGCTTTCTCAGGGATATTTAATAGTTCTAAAGCACTTTTAATTTCATCGATACTATATTTCATGAGTTTTCCAAATTTAAAATTATTTGAGTGTGAAAAGCCTCTGGCGGGATTCAGAGGCTTTAAAACAGCTGATTAATACTTCCCTATAAAATCCATCCCTGCAAAATTAATACCCATTATTTTTTATCTTCTTTAGGATTTAGGTTATCCAAACGCTCCAGAATGGATGATAAGGTATTCTTTAAATCCCGCACTTCCGATTTAATAGTGCCCAGTTCATCAGTACGACTCAGCGATCCACGCATGTCTTCCGGTACGACAGCCTGTCTTGACCAGAAAAAGCCCCTTCCGCGGCCGCGGAAGCCGCGTCCAAATCCTCCGCCGGGGCCTTTTGTGTATCCGGGACTGTCATAACCCGCACCATATCCTAATTGTCTTCCGGTCATCGGGCCATCACCCAATGGGCCTGTACGATCTCCTCCTGGCATAATGTCCTCCTTTTTTATTTGAGCTGTTTTTTACAACTCGTGTTCTTTTAACGTGCCTTTTTTATAAGCGTCAAAAGCTTCTTTAACGCTCATTTCACCGGCACCGATATAAATTTTCATACCAGCTTTATCTAAAACGGTTGCGGCATTTCCCCCGGGGCCGTTACCCGTGATCAATATATCTGGTTGTAAATCGAATAATTTTTGTGCTGTCTGAGGACCCGCGCCGTGAGCTTCGTTTTTAATGGCGCGATTATCATAATGAGAAAATTTGTCTTTTACATCATCATAAACCAAAATATATTCGGTTCTTCCAAATCGCGGATCCATCATAGAATCCCATTCGGTACCTTTGGTAGTGAATGCTAATTTCATAGCTGTTTTCCTTTCATTTACTATCCTCGTTATCCTCGTTCCCAAGTTGTACTTGGGAACGCAATTAAATAATTCTCAACTGGTCATATGACCCCATTTATTCAGTATAATTTTTTTAATTTTATCCCAACTGTTACTCAGGAGGGGTGTTAAATTGCTGTCATTGTATTCAATAATAGTCTGCCCGTTAATCATTGCTTTTGTAAAGGTCTCATCATAGGGCAGATTGGAAATATGAATAATATTTTCTTCTTTAAGAAAATGTTCAATTTCAGATGTCACCTGAAGATTCAGATCCGATTTATTTATAATACAGCCGGCCCTGATATTGAATTTCTTAACTAATTGATAAACCCGTTTTAAATCGTGCAAACCGGATACGGTTGGTTCTGTAACTAAAATAGCAAAATCAGAGCCGGAAAGGGAAGAGACGACCGGACATCCGATTCCCGGCGAACCATCCACTAAAACAATATCTTTACCATCCTCTATTGCAATACGCTTGGCTTCATTTTTTACCTGTGCAACCAGTTTGCCCGAGTTCTCAGCACCAATGCCAAGGCGGGCATGCACCATTGAGCTTCCTGTTTTTGTTGTGGAAATATACCATTTACCCACGTTCTGGTCTTCCATGGTAATGGCATCCACAGGGCAAACTCGTGGGCAATAGCCACACCCTTCACAATTCAGTGGTTCGACAATGTACTGGTCATTTATAACAGGTATGGCATCAAAGCGGCAGACTTCTGCGCATGCTCCGCAATTAGTGCATTTATCAGGATTTATTTTAGCCAGCAGACCGCTGTAGAAATCTTCCGCATTATTGAAATCGGGTTGCATAAGTAAATGCATATCGGCAGCATCCACATCGCAATCTGCTACAACGAGATCCTTCCCGCCCAGATAAGAGAATGATGCTGTGATGGAAGTTTTTCCCGTACCACCTTTTCCGGAGATAACCACAATCTCTTTCATTTATTACCTTCCATAATACAATTCTTTTCTAACGCAGAGACGCTAAGTTCGCAGAGTTCCGCAGAATTTAACTCGCTTCTCGCTGCTCGGTTCTCGCTACTCGTATTAATGTTTTCACATGATTTTTGTTGGTAATCCTGATAATTCAATAATATGATCGAGTACCGAGAGACGAGTTACGAGCAACGAGTACTTCTCAGCGAACTCTGCGTTTATGAAATATTCTAAATGTTATTTCAAATATATTTTTTCATATCCCGATTTTTCGGGATGCCACATCCTTTATATAACTGTTGTCACTATTGTAATTCAAAGAGATAGGTTTCAATTTTTTTTAATTGTTGTTTTACTTCCGGAATCTCTTTGTAAATCAATTCCCCGCGTGAATAGAGTTCAGCTATACGGCGGTCATTAGGAATTTTAGCCAGAATGGGAATATTCTCTTTTTGACAATATTCAAGTACATCATCATTTCCGATTCCGTAACGATTAACAACTACGCCAAATTTTTTGTTCAATTCCCTGACTGTGTCGACTGCAATTTTTAGATCGTGTAATCCAAATGGTGTCGGTTCGGTTACCAGGATTACGAAATCAGAATCCTTTACCGC
>JAGLYF010000020.1 GCA_023132435.1 Calditrichia bacterium
AAAGAAAAATGACAAATTCGTGGACTGAAAAATAATGATGAACACAAATTCTCCCGATAATCTGCTGATAGAAGCACTGCATCGGATGGTGATTTTTCTGGAGTCACAGTCCATCGATTACATGGTGATTGGCGGTATTGCCAACAGCATCTACGGTCGTCCACGACAGACATTTGATATAGATATCAAAATAGCGATAGAAGAGACACAGTTGGCAGATTTTATTGATGTTGTATCGACGATCGGGACTGCGGTGCCGGATGATCCGATGGCTTTTATAAAAGAAACAGCTGTTTTACCGGTCGATATAAATCATGTGCGAATCGATCTTATTCTGGCAAAACTCCCATTTGAAAAAGAAGCTATCAGGCACAGTGTCAAAAAGGAAATATACGGTGTATTGGCCTGCGTCACCCGGGTGGAAGATCTTATCATCCAGAAAGCACTCTCAACAAGAGAGAAAGACTGGATGGATATCGGGGAGATCATCCCGGTTCAAGCCAAAAACATCGACTGGGATTATTTGTTATCACATATTGATCAGCTATCGGCATTTTTGGCAGATCCCTCAATTTCTGAAAGGATAAGGCGTCTCAAAAATGCAGAATGAGATATTGGCATACCGGGAACAACTGGTTAAATTCAATCGTTGGGAAAAAGAGGAGCAGCGAAAACTGAGCGAAGTACAGAAACTGCATCAGTTTTTCGTATTATATCATCTGGCTAGACAGATGACACCATCGGAGATAAAAAAAGCCAGGGATGAGCATTTGCAGCATATAGTTGACATCCAGTCCAGGCTATCGGCCGGTTCGTCGTAGAGTGTGGTGCCGTAGGGCGTAGGGCGTGAAGCGTGGACCAATTCGTGGACTAAATGATACTGATTAAAGAACCAATCGCATTAAAGCAGTTATTGCAAAAGGTGCAGTCCGGATTCAGCGATCTGATTAAAATTGTTGTCGATACAGAAAAAGAAATCATTGCTGCTGACGCAGAACTGCATGCCGATCTGGAAGAATTATTACTCGCCAAAGGATCTGCGCAGGAATTTTTATGGGGCGCCAATCTGTATCCACAGAAATCGGGTGATGATTTTATTGAGTATACGGCGTTTATTAATATCCGTCCCTCACTGAATAACCGTTCGATGGAAATTGAGGACGATGATATTCGGCAAAAAGTCAAAGATATCGTTAATAAACTGATTTCAGCTTAGATGTATCCACTCCTTCAGCATAAAAATCTTACCCTGGAAAAATGGTCCCGTTATCCAAGGGCACAGCAGGTGGTGATGATTGCCAACGAGTTGAACCGGGCAAAAAACTGGATCGATAAAAAATCTATAGGGGAAGTTAACAGTTGTTATGAACGGGCATTGGAGCTAACCGATCTAACCACGGCGGACAGCAAATGGCAGGGAAATGCCAGGCGGGAAATGCGTCGTTTCCGCGAGGTACTGGCAGCCCTTTATTTTGATCCCGGGAAAGATGCGGTTTTAAATACCCGGCTTTACCGCCTGCTGCTTCAGACCGTTCCAGAAGCCTGGAATCTTCTTCGTCCATAATTTAGGATTAAAGATATCTACGAATAAGCCCACGAATTAGTCCACTAATTATCCGCCGGTAGGCGGATCCGCCCACTGGCGGACACGAATTATTAACCACAGATTTCACAGATTAACACAGATTAAAAAAATAATTTATTTATTTTGAATTTAATATCATCTCAAAATATTGATACAAATTCATGTTAAAATATGTCCTTATTAAAATAGTCTAAATAAATAATCTGTGAAAATCTGTGTAATCTGTGGTTAAATTTTCTGTGCCTTCGGTGGTTAATAAGCCAACATGAAAACAAAAGAACAAGACTCAATAAATACCCTAAAAGCAATATTCTGGGATTATCCGCAATTTACAGATCGGGTACAATTAGTGGCTTTTCTCAAAAACAAGCCATCCGTAAAAGTCAGACGATGGATATTATACCGGTTTTTAGAGCACGGGCGGGTAGTTGATACATTAAATTATTTTAATCTCGATGAAATAAAAGCGAATTTATCCTTACTAAAAATTACACCCTACGCAAGAAATAAATGGAAAAGACTGATAGAGATATATGGTCGATCTGAAGGAGAATAGAAACTGCTACGCTTCCGCGAAACAGCGGGATATTCTTAAAAAACTGCTGGAATATGAGGAAATAGAGCAATATTTCTTTCTGACCGGTGGAACCGCACTCTCGGTATTTTATCTGCATCACAGGACTTCCGAGGATCTGGATTTATTCACTATTAAGGATATCCGGTTTGGTGAGATCGACTACTGGATTAAAACATATTACCAAAAGCGAAGTGCAAAGATAAAAGCATCACAGAATTTTTTATCCTATATGATCGAAGGCATAAAAGTAGATTTTGTAAGAGATCGTCTTTCTTTGGAATGTAAACGATCACGGTTTAATCTGGAGCAGGATCATTCGATAATGATCGATGTAATAGATAATATTGTCAGTAATAAGTTGAACACATTAGTCAGTCGAACAGAGCCAAAGGATTATATCGACTTCTATTGCATTATGAAAATGTATCCTCAGTATTCCAATCAGATGGTATATCGGGCGGCAAAAAAAAAGGATGCAATTTTTGAAGATCCGGCCACTGTCGCATATCAAATTGAAGATGGCTTTGGATTTTTAAAGGATAATCCGCAATTAATGCCTTCTCTGAAAATTGACCTCGATAAAAGTGATTTTGAATTGTTTTACAAGAATTTTACGCAATGGGTTTATAATCTTCAAAAAATACATTAACGACCAAGAACAGTCCACGAATTATCACGCCAGTGGGCGGATCAGCCTACCGGCTGACACGAATTATTAACCACAGATTTCACTGATTAGCACAGATTGTTACCACAGATTTCACAGATTTTCACAGATTAAAAAAT
>JAGLYF010000200.1 GCA_023132435.1 Calditrichia bacterium
AAGAAATTATGTGCACCCTATATTGAGGAGAATCTGGATCTTAAGGTAAAGGGTATTCTCTTATCTTTTTCCAATTATGCGATACGAGGAAAGAAATTGTCTGTGTTTGCAGACGAGCGGTATAAAGAATATCAAAATCACCTCCATAAACATAACCTCATAGATTTTGATCAGATCATTTCCTTTTGTCTGAATTTATTGGAGGAAAACCGGGATGTCTGTGAAGAATATAGTTATCTGTATCCTGCTATTCTGGTTGATGAGTTTCAGGACACCGATCCTCTCCAGTATGAGATTTTAAGACTTTTGTCACAAAAACATAAGAATATATTTGTGGTGGCTGATGATGATCAATCCATCTATTCATGGCGGGGAGCAAATCCTGAAAATATTAAGAATTTTATTCAGGATTTTTCAATTGATAAGCCGGTGTTTCTGGAAATTAACTATCGTAACGGCGATAAAATAATATCAAATGCTTACCGGGTAATCAGTCGGACGGACAGAATTGAGCCTGACAAAAAACAAAAGGTGGATGTTGAAAAATCCAACGAAATAGAATTGAAATTTTTTTATCATGAGAAAGATGAAGTAGAATTTATACTTAGGAAGATCCAGTCCTGGGCCGATGAAAAAGTGCCATACAGTGAAATGGCAATCATTTATCCTTTCCATAAAATTGGTCAGTCTCTGGAACAACATATTATAAAAAAACAAGTCCCATATCAGATGGCGACTGGCAAGAGTATTCTCGATGAGCCGCTTGTTAAAAGGATTATTATCTACCTGAAATTTATTCGCGATGCTGAGGATCAAATTTCGCTTGAAGAGCTGGCAAGAGTGGAATTGGGAGAATCGCTTCATAGTCTTATCAGACATATGGCGCAAGATCAGAATAGTTCTTTTCGAAAAATTTTATATCAGTTCTACAGAGAAGAAAATGAAAAATTACCCTATGATTCAATTTTGAGGATAAGAAATTTTATAGCTCATATCGCCAATCTGGTCAATCTTAAAGGATTTTTTAAATTCAGCCAACTGCTGGATGAAATATATCTGGAAACCGACCCCCGAACACATTCTGTTCTGTTTCAATACAGAAAAAAATTAGAAAAACTGGATTTTATCGGAGAATTAAGTGATTTAAGTCAGGAAAAATTATCAAGGGAAAGAATATATGTTTATCATTCTGATAAGAAGAATATCATTTCTTGCCGCGGAATTATTGAAACGCGTAATAAATAGTATGGTGGAGCCCTTGGATGATAAGCATTCATATTCAAAACTATCAGAAAATGACCTGGTGATTGAATTGGAATTGCCGGAAGAAAAGAGTGAGCAGAAAGTAGAAAGCCTTCCAATATATAATATAAAAAATGAAAATAGACAGGGAAGTCTGAGCAATCTTTTTAAATATTTACAATGGTACACATCGCGTAACGAAAATAATCCGTTTAATAAGTATGTGGTTCTCGATCTGGAAACAACAGACAAAGACAAAAACACCTGTGGGATAGTTGAAATTGCCGCAGTTCGCATCGAAAATAATGTCATTTCAGACGAATTAAATTCATTGATAAATCCAGAGAAGACGATATCAAAAAGTGCCCAAAAAGTACACCAAATTTCACAAGAAGATGTTAAGAAAGCCCAAACAATAGAAGAATTCTGGCCGAAATTTCTTGATTTTATCGGAGATTCAATTCTGATTGCTCATAATGGCTATAATTTTGACTTTCCAATCCTGGACATATATTCAAAAAAGATCTCCGGGAAAAAATTATCTAACAGTCGAATCGATACGCTGGTTATTTCCCGAAATTTGTTCCCGGGTGAGTCAAACTCAATTGATGCTCTGATGCAAAGGTTTAACCTTAAGGCGGAAAAAAGGCATCGTGCGCTTGAGGATGTTCAGATTTTGACAAAAATAATGAAGAAACTGCAAATTTTACGTCTTGAAATAGGACAATTGACCTCACTTGAAATGTTTCTGGATATTATCTCGTTAGCTAATTTTCTGGAGGAAAAAATATCGGGCACAGAGGACAAAATATTCTTCATCGCCGGAGGAAGAAAATTACAGAGTGCTTATTCAAAGATCAGAGCCCTGTATGCGAAAACTTTTAAAATAAGTGATGATGTTTTACGGGAACAGATCAGAGAAAAACTATACCGGTTAAATCCAAATTTGCTTTCTTATCAGAATAATGAACACCTGCTGGAAAAAATAAAGCAACTGGCCACTCAGTATGATGGTGTGGATTTTGAAGAGGCAACGGCAAATTTTTTAACCCAGCTTTCTCTAAACAGCAGCCAGGATCAGCTGGAGAATATTAATGCAATTTCATTGCTCACCTATCATTCTGCCAAAGGATTAGAATTTGAAAAAGTAATTCTGATGGGTATGGAAAATAAAAATATGCCTGGTTTTCATGCATTGAGAACCGATGCCGATGATGACCGGCCGATTCCAAAGAAACTTGAGGAGCAGCGGCGGCTATTTTATGTCGGTATGACCAGGGCAAAAACAGAATTAGTATTATCCGCTGTTAAAAATCGGGGAGGATGGGAACACGAGTCGTCTCCATTTTTGAAAGATATAAAAATAAATCGTAATATTGACAATTGATTTTACATTACAATATCATGACTGTCCGGTTAAAAATTAAATCATATTTAAGAGATATGCTCCCCCTTCTCTTTGCAAGAGAAGGGGGCCGGAGGGATGAGTTCTTATCATTCATCAACATGGGCTCTGTTAGGAGGTTGACCAAATATGAATATGCTGCCACTGAAGAACTGGAAAATCTTAAATAATGATCCGAATCAGACAATCATAGATATTCTTCTCAGTAACCGGGGATTATCCAAAAATCATATGGATGAATTTAAGTTATCCGATCGATTACATGATCCCTATTTACTCAAGGATATGGACCGGGCAGTCGATCGTATTCTCGAAGCAATAAAAAACAGGGAATCTATTACAATTTTTGGTGATTATGATGTCGACGGTGTTGTTTCTACTACCCTGATGGTGAAATTATTTCAAAAGGTGAATTGTCCGGTGAAGTATATCCTGCCAAACAGACAAATAGATGGTTATGGGCTTAAAGTAAATGGCATAAAAAAAGCAGAAGAGTACAAAACACAACTTCTGATAACAGTCGATAATGGTATAACATCCCTGGAAGCGGTAGAAGCTGCAAATGCCATTGGAATGGATGTTGTGATTCTTGATCATCACGGACAGGAGGGAGATCTTCCGGAGGCAGTAGCTGTTGTAAATCCAAATCGAAAAGACTGTCCCTATCCATTTAAAGGACTTTGCGGGGCGGGGGTGGTTTACAAATTATTCCATGCTCTGGGTGAAAAGCTTTTTAATGAAGATGATTTTAAGAATTTTATGTTAATGCATTTGGATCTTGTCGCATTGGCAACAATTGCTGATGTTGTCCCACTTAAAGATGAAAACTATGCGCTGGTCAAATATGGTTTAAAAAGTCTTACTCAAACATTACGACCGGGTATTGTCGAGCTTAAGCGCATCAGTGGTTTGATCAGCAAAGAGATTACACCAACGGCGGTGGGTTTTTATCTGGCACCACGTATAAATGCTGCCGGCAGACTAAAAAGTCCCGATTTAGCTGTTGATCTTTTGCTCAGTGATTCCTGTGAAAAGGCATTTGAATTAGCCGGAATGTTAAACAATTTAAATAACCAGCGCCGAAAGATGCAGGAAACCTACATAAATCAGGCTCTTAACATGCTTGAAGAAGATGAAATGAAAAACAATAGTGCCTACCTGGTTACCGGTGAAGACTGGAAGCCAGGATTGATTGGAATTGTATCGGGAAGGCTAAAAGAAAAATTCAATCGACCGGTTATCGCTTTTACCAGGGATAATGATGGAAACTATGTCGGATCAGCAAGAAGTACTGAGAATTTTCACATTACTGAAGCCTTGAGTAATTTTCGTCATTTGTATGAAGCCTATGGAGGACACCAGAAAGCGGCTGGGTTGACGATTAGTGAGAAGAATCTTCCGGAATTTCTAAAAGAGTTTAACGCATATGCAAATTCTGTTTTGAAAGAAGAAGATCTCAAATCCAGTCTTATTATCGATACTGTCATCCAGCCTGAACAGCTTAACAAATCACTGGTTAAAATCATTCAGGATATTGGTCCGTATGGAGAAGGAAATCCTGAACCGGTGCTGGCCCTTAATAAGACAAGATTGAGGGACATTTTCCCCCTGAGTCAGGGGCGACATATTAAATTAATGTTTCAGGCCGGAGGCCGTGATTTCGAATGTGTGTGGTGGGGTCGTGGTGAATTAAGAAATGTGGTGGCCTTTGATCATCATTATGATATTGTCTTTAAACCATCACTCAATCTCTGGAATGGTAAGGAAAATCTGCAATTGGTGATTGAAGATATGAGAGAGTCAGAAGTAAAATAATATTTGGATTTCCGCGAAAGCGGAAATCCAAATATTATATTTAAATTGTGATTAATCCATTTGTTTACGCAGAAATGTAGGTGTATCGAGTTCATCAGGTGCTTCAGGAATATCTTCATCCTCGATAGAATAGACACTGGTTTTTTGTGGTTTTGTAGTAGCAGGAATGCCTGAATCTACCTTGTTTTCATTCTTATGTTTTCGGATAAAGGCCGGTTTATCCAGTTCACTAAAATCCACTGGTTCAAAATTTTTGGGAACGCTCTTTGGCGCTTCCATTTGAGTTTTGATCTTGGCTTCTTTGTTAAACCCGGTAGCGATAACTGTAACCCGTAATTCTTCTGAAAGCGCTTCATCGACAACCATTCCGAATATTACGTTCACTTTGCCACCTGCCGCTTCCTGAATGATTGTTGCCGCCTCATTCACTTCCCACAGAGTAAGATTAGAACCACCGGTAATGTTTATTAAAACTCCGAGAGCACCGTTAATATCGACACCATCCAGTAACGGTGACGATATTGCTTCTTCAGCTGCAGCAATTGCTCTGCCCTCGCCCGTAGCCATACCGGTACCCATGAGTGCATCACCCATACCGAGCATAACTGTTCTGATATCGGCAAAATCGAGATTTATATATCCATGATTATTTATCAGATCAGAAATACATCGGGTTGCTTCCAGTAAAATTGAATCAATGACTTTAAAAGCAGAAATTGCTGGTGTATTACGATCAATGATTGAGAATACCCGATCATTAGGGATTACAATCAGTGTATCGATACATTTACGCATTTCTTCGATACCTTTTTCTGCGTTTTTAAGACGGGTACTACCTTCAAAAGCAAATGGTTTTGTGACAATGCCTACTGTCAAGGCACCCAGATCCTTGGCAATCTCAGCAACAACCGGAGTAGCACCGGTACCGGTTCCTCCACCCATACCACAGGTAACAAATACCATATCGGCCCCTGAAAGGCTGTTAATGATCCCCTCCTTGTCCTCCTCTGCTGCTCTCAAGCCAATTTCCGGATTGGAGCCAGCTCCTAATCCTTTTGTTAAATTTTTTCCGATTTGCAACCGGGATGGAGCACAATTATTCTCGAGGTTTTGTGCGTCGGTGTTTACAGAAATAAATTCCACACCGCTCAGACTCGCCTCAATCATGCCGTTTAGTGCATTTCCGCCAGCTCCACCGATTCCGACAACTTTTATTTTCGCGCTCTGTTCAGCCAGATTGTCAAATTGAATCATTTTAGATCTCCCTCACTCTAATTTAGTTTATAATTTACTTGTTGTTTTCTGTTTGTCTGAGATCGATAAGTCTCCCTGTCAATTCTTTTATGATACTGTCAAACTATATTTAAAAGATTCACCCCCCTGTTTTAGACTTAAAAGACATCCTCAAAGTAATCCTTAATTTGATCGACGAGCTTTTTAAGAATTCCACCTTTCCCGGACGATCCCATTTCCGGCTTCCTCTTCACAGCATATTGTATCAAACCAACACTTGTGGAAAATATCGGGCTTTTAACCGTTTCGACAAGACCACCGGATACGATAGGTGTACCAATTTTTGCCGGAATACCGATCACTCTTTCTGCCAGTTCCTCCGTACCGGGGAGCAGGGAAGCCCCTCCGGTTAATACAATACCGGCCGCGAGTGAATCGTAAACACCGGATTTTTCCAATTCACTCAGAACCATCGTAAACATTTCCTCCATCCGTGGTTCGATGATGGCACTAAGTACACTTCGGGCAATCTCCCGCGGTGCTCTACCATGGATCCCGGAGACCATCGCGTGTTCATCTTCGGAAACCATGCTTTGTAAGGCGCAGCCATGCTTTATCTTGATCTCCTCGGCCTGGTCCATCGGTGTCCGCAGTCCGTGGGATAGATCGTTTGTGACATGCTCACCACCCAACCCCAATACGGATGTAAAGCGAATGCTTCCATCAAGAAAAACTGCAATATCAGTGGTACCACCGCCTATATCCATTATGGCGACACCCAGATCCAATTCATCATGATTTAACACGGCCAGACTGGAGGCATAAGGTTCGAGAACGATTTCTTCCACAGAATATCCGGCCTGTTTTACACAATTAACGATATTTTGAACAGAAGCGGCCGAAGATGTAACAATATGGACCTCACATTCCAGACGTGTACCAGCCATACCAACCGGATCTTTAATTCCATCCTGATCGTCGACGATAAATTCCTGGGGAAGGATATGTATAATTTCTCTGTCCATTGGTAAGGCAATAGCCTTTGCCGCATCGACAACACGATCCAGATCATTTTGGGTAATTATTTTATCTTTTCCTCCTACGGCAATTACCCCTTTACTATTGATACTGCGGATATGATCTCCGGCAATTCCGGCATAGATGTGATCGATATGACATCCTGACATTAATTGTGCTTGTTCAAGCGCCTTTTTAATCGATTGGACGGTTTTTTCTATATTAATAATCACTCCCCGCCGCAATCCATGGGAAGGAGAGTTTCCAACACCGGCAATATTCAATGTATTATACTCATCCAATCGGGCAACAACGGCAGCTATTTTTGTTGTCCCGATATCAAGTCCGACAAAAACACGTTCATCGCTCATTCTTAGTTCCCTGTACTTATGTCTTTACAATTTAACTTTATAAAAGTCCGGATATCTTACTTATTTAAGTCTTAGCTTTGACAATCAGCTGATTCTTGAAGCGTAAATCTATATAGTCGATTTTTGCTAACTGGCCCCAATCCAGATAATTGGCGATATAGTTTTTTAATACAAACAATTCTTTGTAAAATGATTCCCGGTTGACACGAATTTTTGTGCCACCTTTGATCAGATGTAATTCAATGGTCCTTGAGTTACTTAAGTTTATTTCTGAAACCATACTGGCTAACAGGGGATTTTCATCTTCGAGATATCTCACTATTTCAAGAGCAAGATAAGCGTCTGCGGCATCTGTTTGATGTCCAAGCCTTCCTAGTCCCTGCTTAATACCGGAGATGAATGGCAAATCCCAGATGATTTTTGATTCGGGAATGGGGATCAAAAAACCATCCCCATCAATCAGATTTAATCCTTTCCCGTATATAAATGCCACAGGATCATACTCCTCGACTGTAATATTTAGTATTCGCGGTGGGCGCCTCGTAATGCTGATACCTTTAATGTACTTAAGTTCCATTAAACGGGTTGCCAGCGAATCGATGTTGATCTTTATCTCATTATCTTTTTTTGATGTAAAACCACCAATCCGAAGAATTTTTTCGACAGAAACCATCCGGTTTTGAACGATTTCAATGTTACTTCTTTTGTAAAAATCGCTTCGTTCGTTGGATATATCAAAAATCTTATTTCCTGCGTATACTGCCAGGTAGATTAGTATAACCACCAGGAAAAACTTCCCCGAACCAGCCCAGAACTTATCTTTTTTATTTTTTCTCTGCTTTTTCATCTGTTTTTAATTGTTACGACTAGGCAACTTTGTCAGCAGGTTTTCGGAGACCGTCCAAATATCTCCGGCTCCCATGGTGATAATCATGTCTCCTGATTTTGTATGATTGAGTAAATGTGTTTCAATTGCTGCCTTCTTTGCGATATATTGAAAATTATGGTGTCCCTGTTTTTCAGCTTCATTGATAATTAAATTACTATCAACATCTGGTATCGGTTCTTCCCGGGCCGGATAGATATCCGCAAGAATAACTTCATCGGCTTTTGCCAGTGCCACGGTAAATTCTTTAAAAAAGTCACGTGTCCTGGAAAAAAGATGTGGCTGAAATACAACAATTAAATTCCGGTTCCATCCACTTCTGGCACTGGCGATTGTAACAGCGACTTCCGTAGGATGATGGGCATAATCATCGACGATCATGATATCATTAATAACACCTTTTATTTCGAATCTCCTGTCTACACCGGTAAAATGATGCAAGGCCGTTTTAATTTTTTCAACCGGTATCATCAATACCTCGCCAACAATAAACGCTGCCAGAGCATTTAATATATTGTGTTGACCGGGAATTTGTAAGGAGACACTTTCTGTTTTTCTCGTCTTGTTTTGAATATCAAAACAACTTCCGCTTTCCTCATATTTTAAATTTATCGCCCGGTAATCAGCATCAGGATGCGTTCCATAGGTAATGGCCGGGCCGATAAGATTTGGTATAATTTCACGGATCCGGGGATCATCAAGACAACAAATAATAACTCCGTCCTCTGGGACCTTATTGGCAAATTGTATAAAGGTTTTTTTGATATCTGTCAAATCCTGATAGCAATCCAGATGATCCTCCTCAAGTGTTGTCAAAACAGTAATATTAGGAGAAAGGGCCAGAAAACTACGATCATATTCATCAGCTTCGGTAATAAAGATATCTCCCTGACCGAGACGGGCATTTGTTTTCAGATTTTTTAATTTGCCTCCAATTACCACAGTTGGATCCAAACCGGCATCAATGACAATTTTTGCACACAATGCCGTCGTTGTTGTTTTACCGTGTGTGCCTCCAATGGCAATATTATTTTTACCGGTCATAATTTCTGCGAGCATTTCTGCTCTTCGAATTTGCTCAATCCCTAAGCAGCTTGCTTGTTGACGTTCAGGATTGGTTTCCGGAATGGCAGATGAATAGACAAGCAGATCAACATCCTGTAGATTCTCCGCATGATGTCCTTCATAAATTTGTGCGCCTTTATCAGCAAGGTAAGAGGTGATATCAGTGAGTTCTCGGTCAGATCCGGAAACCCGGAAACCACTCTCCAGTAATATTTCAGCGATTCCGCTCATTCCAATACCACCAATTCCCGTAAAGAAAATATGATTTTTATTTTTAAGGACACTCATTCCTGTTGACCATTTTCAATTAATTTTGCCAGTTCTTGCTCTATAAGACTCATCGTATTGTCGCGATGAAGACTATGTATTTTATCTGCCATTTCTGTAATCTGATCCGGCGATGCCAGTACAGAAAAAAGCACATCACTTAGATTTTTTATCAGATCCGGATTATCCTCAATAAGTAAGGCAGCCCCCTCATTTACAATTGTCTGGGCATTTTTTAACTGATGATCGGCAGCAGCATAAGGATAAGGAATTAATATTGCCGGTAAACCGGCAGCTGCAAGTTCCGAAATTGTCATTGCGCCTGCCCGGGTAACAGCAAAACTACTGGCTGAATAGGCAAAATCCATTCGATCAATAAAAGGAAGAATACAAATATTGATATCATTAAAGTCTTTATACTTTTCTTTATATTTATCAAATTCCAGCTGCCCGGTTTGCCATATAATCTGTACATTTTTTAACATTTTGGTTGACAATATTTCATCAATGGCATGATTGATATTCCTTGCTCCCTGACTACCTCCAAATACCAGAATTGTTATTCTTCCATTTTGCATGCCAAAGTACTTTTGTGCTTCTTTTTTGTTTTTCGTTATTAAATTTTCTTTTATTGGATTACCGACAATTCGATATTTTCTCAATTTTCCCAGATATTTAAGAGCCTCTTCATAAGCCAGAAAAACACAATCCACCTGTGGAGCTAAAAGTCGTGTCGTTACACCGGGATAACTATTCTGTTCCTGAATTGCAGTGGGTATATTCAACTTTATGGCCTGTCGAATGGCTGGTCCTGCCACATATCCTCCTGTTCCAACAACCAGGTGTGGTTTGATTTGGCGCAAAATCTTTCTACTTTGAACAGAACTAATTAAAAGTTTAAGTGGAAAAATAAGATTACTTAAATACACACCACGCTTAAATCCACTTATCCAAATATGCCGGACCAGAAAACCGGCCTGCGATACTTTCCGGTTTTCCAGACCTTTTTTGGTACCGATGAACTGACAATCGGCTCCCCAATGTTTACTCAGGTATTCAGCCATATATATTGCCGGAAATACATGCCCTCCGGTACCACCTCCGGCAAAAACAATGCGAAGATCCCTCCTCATAATTACTGTGTTCCAACTAAATTATTATAAAAGGACTGTCTGTCTTCCTTAAATTGTTCGAGTTTTATGTCCAGTCCCGGCTGATATGAGTTTCGGGAAATATTTATTAATATTCCCACAGATAAACCCACACTGATTAATGAGGAACCACCATAACTTATGAATGGCATGGGTAAGCCTGTCGTTGGTAAAAGCATCGTCACCACGGCTACATTGATAAATCCGTATAGTACCAGGTGCATCGTCAAACCTACGGCCAGAAACTGAGCGAAAGTACTTGGTGCATATTTCGAAATACTTATCCCACGCCAGAGAATAATCATAAAAAGAATCAAAACAACTGATGTACCAATAAAACCAATTTCTTCCCCTAATATGGAGAATACAAAATCTGTATGAGAATCGGGTAAAAAGAAAAACTTCTGTTTACTGGTTCCGACACCGCTTCCTAAAATCCCTCCCTTGCCAAGACCTATCAAAGATTGTTTAATCTGATAACCGGATCCGAGAGGATTTGATAGATTATCCAACCAGCTATTGATACGTAAAATCTGGTATTCGCTACTCAGAATCTTTAAGAACGCTGCAGGTACCAGAAATGTAATCCCCGCCAGGACATGTTTAAATCTGATATTACTCAGGAAAGCCATAATCGAGATAATCATACTAATCATCACTACAGTTCCCAGATCGGGCTGGAAAAGAATGGGTATGATAATCATGCATAAAATGATAACGTGTGGCAATAATCCTTTTTTCCAATTTCGAATTATCTCACCCTTGCGTGAAAATATATCGGCAAAATAGACGATTAAGGCAATTTTTGAGAGCTCGGAGGGTTGAAAGCTGGCAAAACCCAGACTATACCATCGTCGTGCTCCATTAACAACGTCGCCCCAGAGGAATAACCCAACAAGTAAGACAAACGAAGCCAGAATACCAAGCAAGGGTAATCCCTTTTTCGTGTAATTGGTATATTTCACCCGTGAGAAGATGAATATGGTCAGTATGCATAGAAATCCCCAGAGTATCTGCTTGCGTGAAAAATAAAGTAATGACCCGTATTTTTCTTCGGCTACAACTGCACTGGCGCTAAAAACCATTATTAGTCCGATGGTTAATAACACGGTTACCGCGGCAACAAGCAGCCCATCATTTTTTCGTCGACTAATTTTCATGTTTGAACTTCAACTTATATACGATTTCTTTAAATTTTTTTCCCCGGTCCTCGAAGTCTTTAAACATATCAAAACTGGAGCAGGAAGGGGAGAGCAGTACATTTTCACCCGGCTTGGCCAGTCTATATGCCATTTCAACGGCGTCAGTTAAAGTGTCAGAGAGATGAATCGGGACAATAGCCCGCCATGCTTCTGACATTTTTTCCTTTGCGCTGCCGATGAGAATAACCTCACGCACATTTTCACCAATCAATGTATTTAATTTGCCATAGTCACTTCCTTTATTTTTACCACCGGCAATTAATATGATCGGTGTCTGAAAACTGGTCAGGGCAACACCCAGGGATTCAACGGTTGTCGCCTTGGAATCATTGATAAAACTTATGCCTTTAACCTCGCTGACAAATTCAAGACGATGTTCAACACCTTTAAAATCTTTTAATACCCGGGATATAATTTGATCATCTATCCCGGCAATTTTTGCGGCAAGACTGGCTGCCATGGCATTTTGATAATTGTGATTTCCGTTTAACCGAATCTCATCAGTTTTAATCAGAATCTTATCTTCATAGATAATTTCATTCTTGTGCACGAAAATTGAAGCATTGGTATCCTGCAATGAAAATGTTCTCTTTTTTGCCGGACAATTCCGGATTTTTTCATGTAGTAACTTATCATCAGCATTGTAAATCAAGTAATCACCGTCCTGAAGATTCTTTAAAATCAAGAGTTTTGCATTTATATAGTCTTCGTAACTGTCATACCAATCCAAATGATTAGGAGCCAGGTTTAGTATTATGACAACGCGTGGATGAAAATTATCGATAGTCTCCAGTTGAAAGCTGGAGACTTCAACAGCCGCCCAGTTAGATTCTTCACTTTCAAGAACAACTTCTGAGAAGGCGTTACCAATATTACCAGCCACAATGGATTGTGGTGATTCTGTTCTTAACATTTCTCCCAATAATGTGGTTGTCGTAGTCTTACCATTCGAACCTGTTATGGCGATTATGGGCGAAGCGCAAAACCAGGATGCTATCTCCAATTCAGAGTAGACAGGTATATTTTTCGAAAGTAACTCTTGTACAATCGCTGATTGACTTGGTATCCCCGGGCTCAGAACCACAAAATCAGCATCGAATACCTTGTTTGAATGCTGTCCGAATTCGTAGTTTATTTGTTGATCCTGTAAAATCTGCATTTCAGTCTTTTTTTGATTTTCCTCTGCATTATCACTGACAAACACATTTGCCTGCTTTTTTTGTAATAATATTGCTGCCGCTAATCCACTCCGTGCAGCACCAAGCACAACTATCGTTTTATCTTTAACATCTATCATATATTTTTAAACTGATTTATAATAAAACGTATATATCTTCTGCAACTAATAAAATTATGTCATTCCCGCGAAAGCGGGAATCCATAATGATATAATCATAGAAAATTTCAATATTGATTACTTACATAGTTAATCAACATAGATTACTGCTAGAGTTTCGCTCCCCTGGATTCCCGTTTTCGCGGGAATGACCAATGAGGTAGAAATAATAAAGCGTATGCTCCTATTGTGTTTTAAATGTCGTCAAACTCAGCAAGGCCAGTAAAAAGCCAATTATCCAAAACCGCACGACTACTTTTGATTCATGCCACCCCTGGAGTTCAAAATGATGGTGCAAGGGGGCCATTTTGAAAATGCGTTTTCCTTCTCCATATTTTTTTCGTGAGTATTTAAAGTAAGTGGTCTGGATTATCACAGAGAGTACTTCGGAAATAAATACACCGCCAATAATTGCCAGAAGGAGCTCTTTTTTTAATAATACTGCAACTGTTCCCAAAGCACTGCCCAGCGCCAGTGACCCGGTATCACCCATGAAAACCTGGGCGGGGTAGGTATTATACCAAAGAAATCCAATCCCGGCTCCAACGGCGGCCATGCAAAAAACCGTCAATTCTTCACTTCCGGGTAGATATATAATATTCAGATAATTACTGAACTCAACATGACCGGTGATATAGCTCATCACCGCAAAAGCCAGGAAAGCTATCGCACAAAGTCCGGTAGCCAATCCATCCAGGCCATCCGTTAAATTTACCGCGTTTGATGTTCCGGTTATGATGAAAACAATGAAAAATATGTAGAAAAATCCAAAATCTATTTCCAGATTCTTGAAGAAGGGAATACTTGTATTTGAATGATACCCGGCAAAAATGGGATGAAAGTAAATAATCGATCCAATTAATAATCCCAGGGATATTTGTCCGATCAGTTTATATCTGCTGACTAAACCCTTTTTCATTTTTTTAACAGCTTTTAGATAGTCATCAAAAAATCCAACCATTCCCATTACCAGGGTTGCCAGTAGTATTAGAGAAACATAAATATTATAGGGATTAGCCCATAGTAATACACCAAGGAGCACGGAAACGATAATTATCAGGCCACCCATGGTTGGGGTTCCTTTTTTCTCCTGATGTGAAGCAGGCCCCTCGATCCGAATCTCCTCACCAATTTGGTACTTTTTTAAAAGGGCGATAATTTTTGGACCAACGAACATACTGAAAAGTAGGGCAGTTACCGCCGCCAAGGCTGCCTTTACAGTGATGTAACGAAAAACATTGAATCCAAAGAAATAGTCTTTAAACTGGTATAAAAATTCTGCTAACATGGAAGTTATGCCTGTTTTTATTTTGCCAGAAAAGTTGATTTATTAAATATTTTTATTTTTATCTTTAGTTTGATTTTTTTTGATTTCATAGAAAAACCTCCTTTATAGAAATGCCAGTACTTTTTCCATTTGCATACTACGTGATCCCTTGATGAGAATGACATCACCGGGTTTCAAAAATTTTTTTAATTCCTTAGCAAGTTCTTCATGAGAATCAAATGAATAGGCATTTAAAAAGCCTCTTTCCCGAATCTGATGTACGGCTTTATCACACGCTTCTCCAAAGGTAAAAATACCATCTATCTTGTAATCGAGAAGATTCATAAATAGTTTTCGATGCAGATCGTCAGTTTTTTTTCCGAGTTCCAGCATATCACCTACAACCAAAATTCTCCTTTTATTTTTTCCCGTAGTTAAATAGAAGAGTGTATCCAGAGCGGGATAAAAGGAATCAGGATTAGCATTATAAGTATCATTTATAATTAATGACTGACCATTCTTTATGATCTGCATCCTTTTATCATAAGATGCATATTCTTCCAGGGCTTTTTTTATTACATTTTCGGATAGTCCATATGATAAACCAACCGCACTGGCTGCAAGCGCATTCTGAACATTCTGAGTACCGGGCACCTGCATATGAATGGTGGTTTTTTTATTCAATTTCCAGATACCACAACCATTTTTATCCAGGCCTGTCAACTGGCCTTTTACTGATGCTTTTGTTTTATCCTCAAGGCTGTAGTCCTGAATATTTTTTCGTCTGATTCTGGCAGCTGCAAGTTTTTTGTCATCACGATTCAGGAAAACAAGGCCATTCTTTTTGAGCTTCCTGAATAAGGTAATCTTTTCTTTGGCCACACCCTCAACTGAGGAGAAAAATTCAAGATGTCCCCGGCCAATATTTGTTATAAGTGCCGCCGAAGGTTTAACCAGAGAACATAGCAATTCAATCTCACCGGGTTGATTTGTTCCCAATTCCGTGACTGAAATTTGGTGATCCGAATTTAAACGTAGTAGAGTTAAAGGTGTCCCAATATGGTTATTTAAATTTCCAATAGTTTTATGGATATTATATTTTGTCTGAAGTATCCATGTAATCATTTCTTTTGTAGTTGTTTTTCCATTAGTCCCGGTGATGGCGATAATTGGAATGTTAAACCTTGATCTATGCCAGGCGGAAAACTGTTGTAATGATTTCAACGTATCTTTTACCAGGATGAGTGGAATCCGTAAGCGTGGTAAACGTTTTGAATTTTCTTTCTCCACCACAGCGGCTGCAGCTCCTTTTTTCTCAGCCTCGTTCACAAACCAATGCCCATCAAATGAATCACCACGAATAGCCCAAAAAATCTCCTGTGGTTGCAGTGTGCGTGTATCAATCGATACCCCCCGGATCGGCGTATCGTATGTTTCTGACGATGCCGGATAGACTATCGAACTATCCTCAATATTTTTCAGATCATTAAGGTTTAGTGAAATCACTGTACTAACTCCTTTATCACCTGTCGGTCGTCAAATGGATATTTTATTCCATTAATTTCCTGATAGTTTTCGTGTCCTTTCCCTGCTACTAAAATAGTGTCACCCGCTGATGCATTTTTTAAGGCCAGTTGAATCGCTTTGCGGCGGTTTACTTCAACCTCAACTTTTTGATGGTCGTTAATCCCACCGAGTATTTCATCTATAATCGATTCCGGAGATTCACTACGAGGATTATCGGAAGAGATAATCACCCGGTCGGCAATTTGCACGGCAATCTTTCCCATTAAGGGTCTTTTTATCTTATCGCGATCTCCACCACAGCCAAAAACAACCCATAAATTCCGGTCAGTCATTTCGGCCAGAACGTGCAACGTTTTTTCTAAGGCATCAGGTGTATGGGAATAGTCTACAATGACGGTTTTATCTATATTGATTGGAACCGGCTCCAGTCTTCCCGGTACACGGGACACACTTTCAATACCGCGTTTTATGGTTGCCAGATCGATATCTAATGCGATTCCGGCCGATATCGCCGCTAAAATATTCTCTATATTAAATTTTCCAATAAGAGGTGATGTAATATTGATTTTACCCCGGGAAGTCTGGGCAAGAAACGTAACCCCACTCAAAGAACTAACCCAATGTGTGGCAGTCACTGCTGCCTTACCGGAGATACTGAAATCAATAAATTTTGATTGTGTTTCACCAAGCAATCTTTGACCATAAGGATCATCACTATTAATGATAGCAGATCCCTCAGGTTTTAGATGTGAAAATAATGACTTTTTTGCCTGGTAATAGTCTTCAAAATCGGCATGAAAATCCAGATGATCCTGTGACAGATTTGTAAATACAGCAATTTCAAATTTTATCCCGTCCAACCGATGGAGCGCTAAACCATGTGAAGAAGCTTCAAGCACACATCCCCGTTGGCCCTGTTGATACATGTCATACATCATTTGAAATAAATCGACAGATTCAGGTGTTGTATTCCAGGCCTGGATTAATTCTCCACCAATATCATAATGTATTGTTCCAATTAACCCACTATATAACCTGGCCGCATTTAGTATTGATCTTATCAGGAATGATGTGGTCGTTTTGCCGTTTGTTCCGGTTATACCAACCACACTCATACTATCTATTTCCGGGCGATAGAACTCCGAGGCAATGCTGGCAAGTGCCATTCTGCTATCCTTCACCAGGTATTGTGGGATATTCACCTCAGAATTTTCCTTTTCAACAATGGCAGCAACAGCTCCATTATCCAGTACATTTTTCAGATAGTTATGTCCGTCCGTAGAATATCCTTGTATGGCCACGAATAGACTCATTTCCTCAACTTTTCGTGAGTCATAGACTACTTTATTTATAAGTAACTTTTCAATGGTTTGTTGTTTTACCAACAAACTTGTATCAACTAATTCGTTTAAATATTTAGATTTCATTTAAAAGAGTTACGAAGATTCGGCACAGGTCAATGTGAGAATCTGATTGTTTTTAATTGTTTTACCAGGTGAGGGTGATTGTTTTACAACAATACCATTTCCCGTTATTTTTACACGTAATTTTGAAAAATTGACAAGTTTTAATGCCTCTCTGATCGTTTTTCCTTTGAGATTTGGAACGACAGTGGTTTTTACCTTAGGAACACCAAGAATCAGGGCAACTTCGTCAGAATTTTGAGACTGTGATAGTACATGTGTACCGATTCCTTCAATCTGAAACGACAGGTCATTTATCTGGAGAAACTCTTCCGCTGCCGTAAATAGTAAACCGGTCATATCCGGAACGTGGGTTTTCTTTTCCACAATTTTTAATTCCGGTACATGTTCACTCTCTTCTGTCGGAGCAAATTTTATCAATCGTTGCATGATCGCGGAGAATATTGGAGCTGCGACATCACCGCCATAATATCTCGGCTTAGGTTCATCTATAAAAATTCCCAGAACATATTTGGGTGAATCATAAGGTGCAAAACCAATAAAGGAAGAAAGATAGGCGTTCCTCTTATATCGTTTTGTCTTGCGGTCAAATTTCTGGGCTGTACCGGTTTTGCCCCCCATGAGGACATCCTCGATATTCACTTTTTTACCGGTCCCTCTTCGAACCGCATCGAGCAGAAATCCCTTTAAAATTTCAGAGACATCTGCAGTAATAACCTGGCGAATAACCAATGGCTTTGTTTCATCAACAACAGAACCATCTGAATCAACTGTTTTTTGCACGACATAGGGGCGCATCAGGGTACCGCCATTGATTAAGGCCGAAAAAGCTGTGGCCATTTGGAGGGCTGTCACACCGATCTCTTGTCCAAAAGAAATAACTCCTTTTGAAATGCCGGAAAATTGATCCGGTTTTGATAACATTCCGGTTGTTTCTCCCAACAGGTTTACTCCTGTCTGTGAATCAAAGCCAAAATTTTTTAGATATCGATAAAAAGTTCGATTGGAAATATCTGCGGTTAACTTTACCATACCAATATTGGATGAATTCTCAACAACTCTTTTGAAGGATAACCAACCATATCCTTTCGTATCGTGTACCACATGATCATAGAATTTATAGGAACCATTTTCACAGAATACAATGTCCTTTGGCTTCTTGAGGTTTTCCTGCAGCAGAGCTGCTGCCGGAAAAACCTTAAACGTAGATCCCGGTTCAAATATGTCAGTAATAGTGCGGTTCCTTCTCTGATCGGTTGTCGAACGTGAGGGTTTGTTCAGGTTAAATCCGGGGGTGCTGGACATGGCAAATATCTCGCCGGTATTGGGTTCCATCAGAATCGCCATTCCATAATTGGCGTTATGTTTTTTTACACTGCGTTCCAGTTCATCGTCAACAATGGTTTGAAAGTTTTTATCAAGTGTTAAAAAGATATTTTGACCCGGTTTTGGTAATACCTGGGGTAAATCTACGTGATATCCAAATCGTCTCCGGGCATCAGCCAGTAAAAAGGTCCACCCGGCTTCTCCACGTAATTTCTTTTCATATTGAAGTTCAAGACCGGAAATACCCTGATCATCCACATCCGTAAATCCTAATAACTGACTTCCATACTTATTATAGGGATAAAACCGGCGGAATCCCTTTATTTTTACAAATCCCGGATCCTCCAGGGATTGGAATTTTCGTACAATTCCTTCCTGCACCTTACGTTCCAGATAAACAAAATCACGCTTTCGTTTCATTTTACGCAGGTAATATTCAGGAGATTTGTTGAATACGGAAGAAAGCTTATTGGCAATACGGTTTTTATTCTTAACTCTCCTCAAATCGACGGCTAAATCGTAATGAATAAGATTTGTGGCCAATTGTTCACCATGCCGGTCAAAAATAGTACCACGTCGTGCGGGGAGAATAATCTTCTTTGCGGATTGCAACTGGCTCTGCTCAACATAGAATTCATGCTGATTCACCTGGATAAAAAACAAGCGTGCTTCGAGGATCAACCAGAATATTAGCAGACCAACAACAACGATATATATTCTGTTAAAGTGAATATTTTGTCTGGAACCGGATGCCAAATTATTTTACCCCCGCCAATTGTATGTTTTTTTCCTGCTTTTTAAAGGGGATATCTTTATCGTGGGAAAATGGTTTCATTACCAATTTTTCCATTTTTCTACCAGGAGCAATCAGACCAAATTTATCCCGCGCCAGTTTTTCAATACGATTTATATGGGTCAACTGGTCCATCTGAACATGTAAGGTTGTATTCTCACTCACCAATTGGTTTCGTCTTAATTCCAGACTTCGAATCTCTCTGGCCAGGATATCGATCTGAATTGACTGGTACTGGTACGCGCCAATAACAATAACCACACCGAGTATCCGGAGATAAGATTTAAAAGGCCAGAGAAGTATTTTAATAATTGATTTTTTTGAATTGTCTTTTTGTGTCATATTTTTTCTCCTACGCGCATATGAGCACTCCTCGCGCGAGGGTTTTCATTGATTTCTTGTTCGGATGCTTTAATTGCCTTTAATGTTATTCTTTTTATATCTGGTTTTAGTCCACAGATGCATTTTGGAAATTCGGGCGGACAGGTGCAAGGATTTGCCTTTTTCTTAAAAAAGTTTTTTACCATACGATCTTCCAGCGAATGGTAAGATATTACCAGACACCGACCTCCCTGATGTAAGAACTTTATGGTTTTTTCTAAAGCCTCCTCCAGTGAATCCAATTCTCTGTTGACGGCTATACGCAAGGCCTGAAAAATTCTTGCATATGATTTGATTCTGAACCGGTGATAAACCACCCGGTCTATGATGTCTCTTAACTGATCGGATCGAAGAATCTGCTGTTGCTTCCTATATTTAACCACCTCTCTTGCAATCTGTCTTGCTCTGCGTTCTTCACCGTAGGTATAGAAAATTGTATTTAATTCCCGTTCATCGAGTACATTCAGCAGATCGCCGGCTGTTTGTGATTTATCCCGATCCATCCTCATGTCGAGATCTGTATCTTTCATGTATGAAAAACCACGGTCATCCGTATCTATTTGATAGGATGAAACGCCAAGATCGAGTAAAATGCCATCGATCATTTTTATTTTCAGTTGATTCAGTACAATATCCAGATCAGCAAAATTACTATGATAATAGATGACGTTTTTAAACCTTTTTAATCGTTTCTTTGAATATTGAATCGCCTCCTTATCCTGGTCAATACCGATGTATTGAGCGTTTTTATTAAGTTTAGTTAATATTCCCTCTGCATGGCCACCACCTCCAAGTGTTCCATCCACATAAATACCCTCAGGGTTTGTGATTAGATATTTGGAAACCTCTGAGAGAAGAACAGGTAGATGATAAGATCGGGGCGACTCACTCATTACTGTTAAAAATGGCACTAAAGTTTATTTCCTGTGCCAGTGATTCCAATGAAGGATTATTATCTTTAATGTATTTTCCAAGGACCTGGGGATTCCATAACTCCCATTTGTTTAGAGATCCGAGAAGAAGAATATCTTTTTCGATGCCGGCCATTTCTAATATATAATCCGGAAGAAGAACCCGGCCCTGGTTATCCATGACAGTTTTATAGGCCGGTCCAACAAACATTCTAATAAAATCTCGGACTTTTACATTAAAGCTATCCAGCGTGTTTAATTTATGGGTGAGACGCTTCCATTCATCGTTGGGAAAAACATAGACGCACCCTTCAAATCCGCGGGTAAATACCAATGAACCCTCGGATTCGGGTGGTAGCATTTTTCGAATGCCGGAAGGGATATTGATGCGTTTCTTTGCATCCAAAGTAAACCGATATTCACCTGAAAAATCATTAACTGGCATAATCAGGGATTTTACTCCACTTTAAGGAAATATTTCCCACAATTCTACAAGTTTTTTCATCTCAATGCAAGAAAATTTACATTTTTTTTGTCAGTTTAATCTTTTGCTTAACTCATATATCACAAATAGTTAGGACAATCTAAAGTTGTCATTTCTGATTATCTGCTTGTGGTGGGCGAAAGAAGGAATCCAAAAGGGCATATTTTTATAGGTTAGAGTGTTTAACCAAAGGTGTGTTTTGCGAGATGTGAAAAACCTAACCACAAAGTTCTCAAAGTAGGCACAAAGGTCACAAAGATAATATAAAAACTTTGTGACCTTTGTGTAATCTTTGTGCTCTTTGTGGTTATAAAACGCTGCGTCGTCGCAAGAAATGAATTATCCGGGATAATTAATCCGGATAACGCTGAGAAGCGGCTTTGATCTGGTCATATACTTTAAAAAATGAATCCACTACCTCCGGATCGAAGTGTTTCCCACGATCTTCCCTGATTTTCTGCAATACATCTTCTTCTGTCCAGGCTTCCTTATAAACACGGTTTGAGCATAAGGCATCGTAAACATCAGCCAGCGCAACAATCCGGCCCCAGATCGGTATTTCTTCACCTTTTTTACCGCGGGGTTTCTTCGTTCTCCTGTTTATATACTTTGGTATGGGTTTACCGGTCTGTCCATCAATCCAGCCCGGATATCCTTTGCCATCCCAGCGTTCATGGTGTGTCAGAGCAACTTCCGCGGCAATCAGGTCAAAATCAGACCGTGCGCCGCTAAAAAGACGCGCACCGGCGGGGGAATGTTGTTTCATGATTTCATATTCTTCTTCCGTAAAGCGCCCCGGTTTTTTGAGAATTGTATCTGAAATGGCAACTTTGCCGACATCATGTAACATCGCGGCCATACGAAAAGCATCGCGTTGTTTATCTATTTCTTCCTGGGGAATACCCTTCTGATGTGACCAATGTTCGTATATTTCGAGGGCATAGGAGGCAACCCGGTTTACATGTGCTCCTGTCTCTTTGGGATCTCTCAACTCGGCCATACTGATCATACGCATAATTGTCGTACGTGTTAATTGTGCACGTTCGATAGCGATGGCCGCGTACATCGCGAAAGGCTTGATATATGATTCATCCTCTTCTGTAAAAGGTATTATTTTTTGATCTTTAGCATTTATTAATTGCAGAACGCCAATAATGTCACCACGGTTGTTTTTCAGAGGTACAGTGAGCATTGAGTGTGTTTCATATCCGGTCAATTTATCAATTTCGCTGTTGAAGGAATAAGGCATTTTTTTTGGTATTTTGTAGGCATCGGCGATATTCAGTACCTGTCCTTCGAGGGCAACAAATCCGGCGATTGATTTTTTAGTGATCGGCATACTAAAAGTAGTATAAATGAGTTTTTTCCCCCGTCCCAACTTTTTCCTCAGGGTCTCATTTTGAGCATAACTGAATTTGAGTTCATCTTCTTCTTTAATGTATATGGATCCGGCATCTGCTCCCACAAGGTCTCTGGATTCATTCAGTATTTTTTCCAGGAGAATATCAAGATCACCGATCTGAGAAACTTCGACACCTAACTGTATGATATGTTGTAATTTCTTCTTCGCCTTCTTCATGTAAACAGTCCCCTATCTCAGTTTGTGTCAACGTACTTAAAATGACATGTAAAATGCCGCAAAACTTCAGGTTGATAAATTATGTTCATACCACGGAGTTCATTCCGTCTTTCATATACACCAATAATTACTTCGATGACATAATCAATATGACTTTGGGTATATACACGTCTTGGAATTGCCAGTCTTACCAATTCCATTTGCGCTGATTTACCAAACATGACTGATCCGATTTCGCATCCGCGAATCCCTCCGGCAAGATATAATTCAACGGCTAATGTCTGGCCGGGGAAGTGGGTGGTAGGAATATGAGGTAACATTGCTTTCGCGTCGATGTATACAGCATGGCCACCAACAGGCAATACAATTGGTACACCGGCCGCATTTATTTTCTCGCCCAGATACTCTGTTGAACGTATGCGGTAATGTAAATAATCCTCTTCAAGAATTTCATGTAAACCTACGGCTATGGCATCCAAATCACGTCCGGCAAGGCCACCATAAGTCGGAAATCCTTCGGTAAGTATAAGCAAATTTCGCGCTTTTGCTGCCCAGTCATCGTCATTAAGGCATAAAAATCCCCCAATGTTGACCAGAGCATCTTTCTTTGCGCTCATGGTACAACCATCGGCATAGGAGAAGATCTCAAGGCAAATTTCCTTGACAGATTTATCACCAAAACCATCCTCACGAATTTTTATAAAATAGGCATTTTCAGCAAAACGACAGGCATCAAAAATGAGCGGGAATTTAAATTCATCACATACTTTTCGGATATCGCGAATGTTTTGCATAGAAACAGGCTGGCCACCACCTGAATTATTGGTGAGTGTTAACATTACACAAGGAATATTTTCCGGTCCGGTTTCATCAATAAAGGATCGTAATGCATCTATATCCATATTTCCCTTAAAGGGATGAATTAACTGGGGATTTTTACCTTCTTCAATCACCAGGTCAACGGCTCTTGCACCGGTAAATTCGATATTGGCTCTTGTCGTATCAAAATGGGTGTTATTGGGTATTTGTTTACCCTCTCCACCAATGACGGAAAACAATATTTTTTCTGCTGCCCGCCCCTGATGGGTTGGGATGACATGTTTAAAAGGCATGATTTCAGTCACAGCCTGATAAAAGCGGAAAAAACTTTCGCTTCCGGCGTAACTTTCATCTCCTCTTTGAATCGCAGCCCATTGGTTCGAGGACATGGCGCTGGTTCCACTATCGGTCAGAAGATCGATCAGGACCTGTACACTTTTCAGACCGAATAGATTATAATGAGCATCCCGGATAAATGATTCCCGCTCCTCACGGGTGGTCATATATACCGGCTCAACAGATTTTATGCGAAAAGGTTCAATAATTGTTTTCATTTAATCTGCCAATCTAGCCAATGAGGTGATTAAATCTAAATATTGTATGAAATATACGCAATCTTTTTCAGATCAATAGATGACCTGAATTAATATTCGGCAGGAAAAAATGTATTATAAGTTAAAAGGAAGAAGTAAAAAGGAAAAATCAGGTATTTTTATAAAAAGAGAGTAAAAACATGGATTGTTTGGGATTAAGGTCGAAACGACTGATTGCTTCATTGATCAATCCTTGTTTTGATTGATTTTCATCCTCCTTTAGTTGTTCTGAGATCCATTTTACCGCTCGTTTTAACTGTTCACTATCCGGCATGATGGTGTGCATAATGCTTACCTGAAATTTTATTATGAGATACGTTTTTGAAACTTAATTGTGCTCGCGACAAAAATCAATAGTCCGTAAATGGTCATTGGGATCACATCTTTTAGCAAATAAAAGAGGCTGGCATCTTTTTGGATAATATCCCTGACGATATATAAATAATAACGCATGGGACTAAGATAAGTTAGTTTTTGCATAAATCCCGGCATATTATCGATTGGAATAAAAAATCCGCTGACCATAATCATAAACACCAAAATAAACCATGAAACAAACATTGCCTGTTGTTGTGTACTCGTTATGGTGGAAATAAAAATACCTAATCCAAGGGTGGTAAAAAGAAATAAGAAGGACAGGCTGGCCAGAAGAAGATAACTACCTTTTACCTGAACCGAAAATATGATCTGCCCAAATATGAGAACGATTCCTAACTCAACAAAGGTTAAGATTAAAAATGGCAATATTTTACCTATCAATAATTCATGCCGTTTCAGGGGGGTCACCATCAATTGTTCCAGTGTGCCTATTTCTTTTTCCCTCACGAGATTTATGGAAGAAAGCATCATCGAGACAACCGTAATAAGAACAGCAATAATTCCCGGGATCATATATTGAGCATTATCAAGATCCTCGTTAAACCACATACGTTCTTCCATTTGTATAATACGATTTGGTCTGCCGGATGACTGATTAAGTGT
>JAGLYF010000201.1 GCA_023132435.1 Calditrichia bacterium
GGTAATGTCCAAATCTTAGTTGAAATATTTCAATAAAAGATTAGGCTACCTCTTTGTTTTCAATCTTTAAGTCTTGTTTTATTTTAGCACGCATCACTGATAGTTTTGAATAGTTATTGACCTTTCGCATTCGATGTTCGATATCAAGTAAAGCACTAGAAACCCAGCGATATCTCTGAGAAGATGTTTTCCAGTTTTTTACTTTTCTTAAATACTTTTCAATCTGCGAATTAAGATTCTCTATACAATTAGTTGTGACAAAACTCTGGCGAAAATCTTCAATCAGACCCAGGCGGTGAAGTGTCAATGTTTCCTCCAGTCCTTCTTCCATAGATCTGGAGGCACTTAAGTTATCCGTTCTTAGGTCCGTAATGATCTTATATATCAGGTTGCGTGCTTCATCATAGTCATCAGTTCTGTAAGCCTGGTTGATTCTCTTTCTATAATGATCCTGCTTATTTTCATTTAAATATTCTAATACATTCTTTCGTTTATGCCAGTGGCAGCGATGAATTACAGCATAACCGTTAAATATCTCCTTAATCGCTTTATAAATGCCTTTAGAGCCGTCTATAACACAAAGTAAGCCTTCTTCATAACGAAGGCCGCGTTCTATCAAGTTATTAAGTAAATCCCTAATAACAGTTGCGTTTTCACTGTGGGATTGAACAAAACCGATAGCAATCTTATCGCCCTGAATGGTAACACCCAGAACAATGATAATTTGCTCTTTGGCCAGGTACTTACCATCGATAAATAAACTAACAAAATCATAATCGCTCAAATCCCGGTTTTCAAAGGCTTCAAGTTTTTGACTGCTTTGTTCTATAAACTCATTGCTGACAGAAGATGAACTTAATCCAAATCCATCGAGCAAATTACCAATCACCTGTTTATAATCCCGGGTACTTAATCCCAATAACACAGCCTTTAATATACGATCATCAAGGGAGTCCATCTCGCGTAGTTTCCCATAACTATCAAGAGGTTTATTACAATCTGATTCATTGTCATATATTCGGGGAACTTCTAACTTGATACGACGCTCACCTAATTTGATACTGCCCGGATTGGAGCCCCAGCGGCTGTATCGACCATCATGAGGTTTATCATGACTATACCAATCTCCAGTGTAATTTTTTACCTCATCTTCTAAAATGTCATTGACTAACATTCGACTAATATCCAAATGATGCTGTAAGGCAGTAATTTTTACGTCTAAATCTTGCTCTAAAAGCCAACTTATTTTCTTGCGATTGATCGATGTTCTCTTTACTTTCATACAAAGGTTCCTCCTATGTTTATTTTTTAATGGCAATTGAATTTAAACATAAATCCAATTTTATGGAGGAGCCTTTTCTTTTTAAATTTCAACTAACTTTAAGATAACACCCAGGTGAAGATAGCTTTTCCTATAATGATCGATTTAATCAATCAACATGGTTAACATTCATAAAAAACAGGTTTCAAATAGCAAAAGAACTACTTAAATAATTAACATTTAGTATTATAGGATATTCACCTATTTAACAATTTTTCAAGTTTTAATTGTATTCCTAAATAATTTATTTATATCTATCATTAGTATTATCCCAACAAAAATTTTGATCGGTTGTGTGACTTAAAGCACAATTTGTCAGACATATTGTTTTAATATTAATGTAGAAATCCCACAGAATCGTAACTTGCCAAAACTGTTATTTATAAAACATAGACACTGCTATGATTTATCTTTAGATGGAGTGAGAACGAAGGTAAATTAACTATAATGTGAATTTACTAACAAGGAAGGGGGTAAATATTCTTAGTCATTATAATAAACTATTAATCATAAAAATGGAGGGCATGGATATGCAAAAATTAAATTTTTTGATCTCAATTATTTTAGCTTTTGGACTTTGCTTCTTGGGTTGTCAGAATAGTATTAATCCTTCTGAGTCATCAGAATCAGAACAAAGTGGCATGGAAATTCTTACTTGTCTTCCCCCGAATGGTGGCAATGGCGATGGTTGCACATTAACTCCTGGATATTGGAAGACACACTCAGATTATGGACCTGCACCATATGATGAGACATGGGCTGAAATTGGAGGAGAAATCCCACCTTGTGAAGAAAACACACCTTTCTTTAATTCAGGTAAGTCATATTATCAAGTACTTTGGACCCCACCCAAAAAAGGAAATGCTTATTATATTTTAGCCCACGCTTACATTGCTGCTGAATTAAATCGTCTAAATCTAAGTGAAGCGGATTTTACTGATGCCGAAGAGGCTTTCGATCAAGCCACAGGTCTTTTTGAGGTTGAAGCTAATACTCCAGGGGTGATTGTAAAATTAAAAGGAAAAGATCGAGAGGTTTGGATAGATTTAGCAGAGATTCTTGATAATTATAACAACGGAATTATAGGACCAGGTCATTGCCCTTAATTTACCACAAAAATAACTCATTAAAGGTACTAATTTTAAATATTTAATTTTTCAAATATCTATTTTTCTAAGAAAGTCCTTAATTCTGTAGCTACTTTAGGGAACTAATGAGAGAGTATATTACATTAGTTCCCTTTTTTATTAAAAATGAATCCAATTTCTAAGATTATCATGACAGATATTGATCTATAATCTGTGAGTATAGTAATTGATAAAAAAATGGGAGAAAATAAAGATGTAAAGATGATGGTGATAATCAAATGAATATAGTTAGATACGTTATAAAGTAATACCCCTATAATGGATTATTGAAAAATTGTTACTAAAAGCTTGTATATCACTAAAAAACAATGAGTTATAAAAAATATATATATTTTTAAAAATTGATGGAGATCATATGATAATAAATGATTGAATATTATGTTAATAGCAGAATTAATTACAGGAGAAAATCATGGACTTAATATTCAGATTTTTATTGTCGTTGATGGTAATTGTATTTATAGTTTCATGCGAAAAAGATCCTACTGCAACTGAAGATACACTGGATGTTGATGTATTTGTTGAGGAACAGGCAGCTTTTGGATTTGAAGTAAATCAGATTGTTACAACCAGCAAGGATGTTGGCAAAATGACCCTGAATTCGCAGTATCTTGAAGAAGAAGGTCTTGGTGCAGAGGACCTGGCCAGTATGGGATCATTGATGACACAGGGTAAAGCATTGATGCAGAATGCAATGATAGAACTGGAAGATCTTAAAAAACATAATACCATTCTGACCGATTCGTTAACAATTTTTGAAGATGATACAGCCCGTGGTGTACGTTTATTTTTAAACTATAATAGTGACACAGGACTCCTGCGTTATTACGAAGTGAAATATGATAAGTTTTTTCCGTGGCAAAAGAAAAATTATGACTCCACTGAGATCATCCTTGATCTTAATATGACCTATTGGGACGGTTCAGATGACAAACTAAAGAGTATCGTTAATTTACAGGAGTTTGAAAACGACTTTTTTATCCAATCAATATTATCTGAAATATTCGTTACTGCGTACGAGGGCACCGAACCGGTCGGGGTTGAGTTACAACGCGATTCATACTATAAAGAATCCCGTTTTCTGCAGCATCTTTCCCAGTCTGTTGTGCTGAATGCGGATGAATCAGGAACCCTTAGAGAAGATTTTGAATTTAGAGATGGAACAACCGCTTTCCACAGTGTGACATTTTATCCTGATAAAACCGGTGAGTTTACAAAACAATTGCGTAATGGAACGACTGTAAGTGGAACTTTTGACAGTGCCGAAGATGATCTTAAGGGTTCCTGGACAGAAATCATTGATTTTCCCGAAGGTCGCTATATTGACAAGATTTTACGCGCGGCTGACATACTCATTTCAGTGCCGTATTCAAATTACACTATCTCAATTTCTGAGACGGTGATCTTCAGCTCGGGCCGGGTAGATTCAGCCCGTATTGACATACATGTTGAAGAAGTTGAAGATGTCAAAACAACAGAAATTTATGTTCGAAAAGCGAACGGTGCCCAGGGAACCTTTACTTTGACCGAATCAGAGGAAGTCTCAGAACTGGTAGGAGAATGGTATACATGGAATCAGTATTTCATCGAGATTGAAGCTGAATATTACACGGATGGAAGTGGGCATCTGATATATCGTGTCTATGAACCGCCTTACCAGGAGGGTAATGATCCTATACTTGTAGCGGAATACTTTTTCTCACCCGACGCATCCGGAGAAGGCACACTCGTACACAATGGGCTCACTTATCTGATTAGGTTTACCGGCGGTGATCAGGGTGAGATCATCTATGGAAGTAAAAAGGCACATTTTAATCTTTTTAGATAAAATATGTAGTGCTTTGAGTTAGTAAATAGACCACGGATTTGACGGATCAGACGGATGGACACGGATTATAAAATTACTTTAACGTTTTTTAAGCTCAGCTTGTGAATCCAATTGCGTTCCCAAGTTCAACTTGGGAACGATTATACATATAATAATTCGTGTAATTCGTGGACCCATCCGTGGTCCATTACATTATTGCGGTTGATGGCGAGCTGCCAAAATAGAATTAATCTCGTTTAACGAAACCCCTTTCGCCCGTAAAAGAACCAGTAAATGATACAATAAATCAGCTGCTTCATCTTTAAACTGTTCATCTTTCTCATTAAGAGCAGCAATCACCACTTCCGTTGCTTCTTCGCCGACCTTTTGGCTGATTTTATTCAGACCTGCAGAGAACAGCTTTGATGTATAAGATCCTTCCGGTGCGTTCTTTTTCCGATCTTCAATAATTTCTTCCAGGGTGTAGAGAAAATCTTCTGTTCCCTCATTTTTTTCGTCAAAACAGGTATCTTTTCCGGTATGACACACAGGACCGGTCGGTTCTGCCTTGATCAATATGGTATCCTGATCACAATCGATCATTATCTCCTTGACCAGGAGCTCATTCCCCGAGGTCTCCCCCTTGGTCCATAATTTCTGACGGCTGCGGCTGAAAAAGGTCACTTTTTTCTCTTCAACCGTTTTTTCATAAGCTGCCCGGTTCATATAGCCCAGCATCAGAACTTTTTGAGTCTTGACATCCTGAATAATGGTTGGAACAAGCCCTTCGTTTTTTGTAAAATCAATTTTCATAATCTCACCGCGATGTCATTTTTATGTAAAAATTGTTTTAATTCCGGTATCGGTATTTCTGAAAAATGGAAAATACTGGCTGCCAGGGCGGCATCTGCCTTTCCCTCGGTGAATACATCAATAAAATGCTGATGGGTACCGGCACCGCCGGAAGCAATTACCGGCACAGGTAATGTTTCGGATACTTGTCTGGTGATATCCAGAGCATAGCCGTTTTTTGTCCCGTCATGGTTCATGGAAGTCAATAAAATCTCCCCGGCGCCACGCTGAACCGCTTCACTTGCCCATTCAAGCGCTTTTATTTCCGTTGGGGTCCGTCCGCCATGGACATATACAATCCAGTCTTCTTCCTCGTTATTGGCATCGATCGCCAACACCACACACTGGCTGCCAAACCGGTTAGCCAGAATATCAATCAGTCCGGGATTGGCTACGGCGGCCGAGTTGATCGTTATTTTGTCGGCTCCGGCATCCAATAAGCGGGAAACATCATCTTCTGAACGGATCCCACCACCGACCGTAAAGGGAATATTTACATTTAAAGCAATTTTTTCAACCAGAAGGGAAAAGGTCTGGCGGTTTTCCACCGTGGCGGTGATATCGAGGAAAATGAGCTCATCCGCTCCCTGTTCGACATAGGATTTACCCAATTCAACCGGATCGCCGGCATCGCGGATATTGACAAAATTGATACCCTTAACGGTCTGACCATCGCGGATATCCAGACAGGGTATAATACGCTTGGTTAACATAAATAATCCTTCAATTGGCTTAGCTCAATTTGTCCTTCATACAGGGCTTTGCCGATGATCACCCCATTGACACCAATCCGGTCAAGACTTTCAATTTCATCTATCTGAGTAACACCACCGCTGGCAATCAAAAACAGATGAGGTAGTTTCTGTTTTATCGCCCGGTACATATTAAGATTCGTCCCCTGAAGCAGACCATCTTTTGTAACGTCGGTACAGATGGCATAGCGGATGCCCCGGTCGACATATTTTGAGAGAAAGCGATGAAGATTGAGAACAGTAATTTCTGTCCATCCGGAAACTGCAATTTTTCCCTCTTTGCTGTCAGCGCCAAGGATAATTTTTTCACTTCCATACTCTTCCAGCCATTGAAGAACAACCGATTCCTCTTTTACGGCAATACTACCGGCGGTAATCTGTTGCGCACCACAATCAAACGCTGTCCGCAGATCCTGATCACTCTGAACACCACCGCCAAAATCTATCTGTAAATCTGTTTTGGAGGCGATCTTTTCCAACACAGTCCAGTTTACGATCTTTTTTTGCCGGGCTCCGTCCAGATCAACCAAATGAAGATGACTGACACCGGCCTCTTCAAAACGCTGAGCAACATTTACAGGATCCTGATCATATACTTTTTTGCGATCAAAGTCACCCTCGGATAACCTGACACATTTTCCTTCTATAATGTCTATTGCTGGTATAATTCGTATCATAATTCTAAAAAGTTTTTTAAGATTTTTTCACCAATTGGACCGCTTTTTTCCGGGTGAAACTGAACCGCGAAGTAATTATCTTTTTCCAGTGCAGAGGCAAAATCTAAAATATAATTTGTGCCGGCAATTGTGGTTGGAATCGTCTCTGCGAAGTAACTGTGAACAAAATATACAAAACTTTTTTCCGGAATATCTTTAAATAAGGATCCTTTCAGGTTACAAACCGTATTCCAACCCATGTGAGGGACCTTATCCCCTGGTGGAAAGCGTCGGACGGTTGTATCAAAAATACCAAGACAATCCGTATCATTCTCTTCTGAGTGGTGACACATTAGCTGTAATCCCAGGCAAATACCCAACACGGGTATCTTCAAATTAAGTAGTAATTGATCCAGGTCACGTTCTTTCAGATATTCCATCGCGCTACTGGCCTCACCGACACCGGGGAAAATTACCTTGTCCGACCGGGTAATAATATCAGGATCATCGGTAACTTTGGGTGTCAGACTCAACCGTTCCAGGGCAATCCTTACCGACTGAATATTACCAGCGTTGTATTTAATCACGGCAACTTTCATAAAGTGCCCTTTGTACTTGGAATACCAGTTTCCGCGCTACTTCGTTCGACCGCATTCTTAATTGCCCTGGCCAGAGATTTAAATATCGCCTCGATTTTATGATGATCATTTTTACCTTTGGCATTGATATACAAATTACACCTGGCATGATCACAAAAAGACTTAAAAAAGTGTTCAAACAGATCAGTAGGAAAATCGCCGACTTTCTTAGTTTTAAACTTTACTTTCCATACCAGGTAAGGTCGGCCTGAAAAATCAATCGCCACCTCGGCACGGGCATCATCCATGGGCAGGAGAAAACCATACCGCTTAATTTTTAGTTTTTTACCCAGGGCCTGATTAATAGCTTTTCCCAAAACGATCGCCGTATCTTCGACGGTATGATGTTCATCGATCTGAAGATCACCTTTGATATCGGCTTTAAGATCAATACCGCTATGTCTGGAAAATAACTCAAGCATATGGTTTAGAAAACCGAGCCTACTTTTAATCTTGGCCTTACCCTTTCCATCCAGATTCAGAAAAATGCGAATATCTGTTTCCCTGGTTTTCCTGTGAACTTCTGCTTGGCGTGGTCTGTTAACCAGGAACTGATATATTTCTTCCCAATCCATCGTGGTAAGAATGGCATTTTTATGTGGTTTGGTATTGATATATATGGCCTGACATCCCAGGTTTTTTGCCAATTTGATATCACTGAGCCGATCACCGATGACAAATGACCGGATCAGGTCATAATCGCCATCGAGATATTTTCCAAGCATGGTGATCCCCGGTTTACGGGTCGACGCCTTTTGATCCGGTAAGGTGGGATCAATATGGATATCGCTGAATACAATTCCTTCGCCTGCTAAAATTTTTAACATCAAACCATGAACTGGTTGAAATGTTTTTATTGGAAAAGAAGCGGTACCGAGACCATCCTGATTGGAGACTATCACCAGTTCATATTCGGTTTCTGTCGCTATTTTGTGCAGGGCTGATATGACACCGGGGAAAAAGGCCATCTTTTTAAAGGAATCGATCTGCTCATCGGCCGGTTCGATCAGAATGGTGCCGTCACGATCAATAAACAAAACTTTTTTCATGTTATCCATCCAATGATTTCATTGCATCTAAAAGATTTTTATTTTCCTCAGCAGTTCCTACCGTAATACGAATGCAATTATCACAACGCAGAAGATTTGATCGGTTGCGAACTATAATCTTTTTATTCATCAATTTCTCATATACAAAAGCGGCATTATCGACTTTTACCAGTAAAAAATTTGCCTCTGAGAGATACACCTTTTTTATCAGAGACAGCTTTTCAAGTTTGGCCTGTAAAAATGATCGTTGCCGGATAATTTCATCAACCATCATTTCTTTGTTCTTTTGATTTTTTAAAGCATCGAGAGCCAGCTCCTGGGTGACTCCGCTCAGGTTATAAGGATATTTAATATTATCAAGCACAGTGATAATTTTCGGATGGGCGAAAGCCATTCCAAGACGTAAATTTGCCAGTCCCCAGGCTTTTGAAAAAGTCTGAAGGACAACTAAATTTTGATATCTGTTTAAAGATTTTATCCAGCTTGCGGTCGAGGAAAAGTCGATATAAGCTTCATCGATTATCACGATACCCGGAAACTTATCTAAAAGTGTTAGAATCCTATCAGCATTAAGAGTATTACCGGTAGGATTATTGGGAGAACAGAGAAAAATTAATTTTGTTTTGGAATTTATTCGATCAAGTATTTGAGTAATATCCAGATCAAATTGTGACGTAAGCGGAACTTCGGCTATTTCTATATCATTAATCTTTGCGCTGACAGAATAAACACCGTATGTTGGGGGACATAAGATAATTTCATCGTCTCTGGGTTCACAGAATGCGCGAATGAGTAAATCAATTGCCTCATCACTGCCATTTCCCAAAAATATATTATTCGCATCTGTATTCTTCAATTTCGATATTTCCCGACGCAATTCTGTCTGCAAGGGATCGGGATAGCGGTTGTATCCCTCCTCAAGAACTGAACCAATACTGTTTTCATTGGCATCAAGAAATATCGCATTTTTACCCGAATATTCGATACGTGCTGAATGATAAGGTTTTAAATCGCGGATATTGTTTCTCAACAATTTGTTAATCATTTTTTTCGTTTTCTTTTATCTGATTTAACCTTACCTCTATGGACAAACTATGGCCCGTTAATTTTTCCGTTTCAGCCATCTTTTGTACGATTGGACCCAACTGTTGCAATCCCTCAGCAGAAATTTCCTGGAAGGTGATATTTGTTAAGAAACTGTCCAGAGAAACGCCACTGTACATTCGGGCATAACGGTTGGTCGGTAAGGTATGATTGGTGCCGGAAGCATAATCACCGGCAGATTCCGGGGTAAAGGGTCCCAGAAAAACGGAACCGGCATTTTTAACTTGAGAACTGAGAGCGTGTGAATCTGCAACCAGTAAAACCAAATGTTCCGGAGCGTAAATATTAACCAAATCGATGGCC
>JAGLYF010000202.1 GCA_023132435.1 Calditrichia bacterium
TTTCAAGTTGTTTTTGCAATTGATCTTGAACCTGTTCTATCAAGACCTCCTCTGTTGTTACCAGCAAAACCTGGCTGTCAGGACCATGTTCCGCCTGAGAAAGCAGATCAGCGGCGATGAAAGCGGGGTTGGCGCTTTGATCGGCAATAATCGCCACTTCTGAGGGCCCGGCCGGTAAATCGATGGCAATTCCCTCCAGTTGCACCTGTTGTTTGGCCACCGTTACAAATTGATTTCCGGGTCCAAAAATCTTATAGACATGTGGAATAGTCTCCGTTCCAAAGGCCATGGCGGCAATAGCCTGAGCACCACCTGTTTTAAATACCTGCTTTATTCCCAGTTCATGGGCGATATAGAGAATAGTTTTATCTACAGAGCTATTCTTTGTCGGAGGTGTGCAGACAACAATTTCTTCACAGCCAGCCAGCAGGGCCGGGACACCAAGCATCAGCAGAGTTGAAAAAAGCGGAGCGGAACCGCCGGGAACATACAATCCCACTTTATCAATTGGTGTACTTTTTCTCCAGCAACGCACTCCGGGAGAAGTTTCGATAATCTGTTCTGGCTGAATCTGACTGGAATGAAATTTTTCAATATTTTTTTGAGATGTTTTAATGGCATCCTTTAATTCAGTTGATACCGAGTTTACAGCAAATTCAAATTCCGCTTCAGTCACCAGAAAATTTTCAATATCAACTTTGTCAAATTGCTTTGAATATCTTTTTAAAGCGGTATCCCCTTCTTCTTTGACAGTTTGAAGAATAGTAGTAACAGTCTTTTTAAGTTCGCTCCGATCAAATTCCGGGCGAATTGAGATATCGGAGAATGTTTCTTTTTTTGGATATTTAATTATTTTCATAGTATCATTTTTTCAATCGGAATAACCAAAATCCCCCGTGCGCCTGCTTTTTTGAGATTTTCAATCTTTTCCCAGAAATCATCTTCCCGTATGACCGAATGGATTGAACTCCACTCCTCCTCAGCAAGGGGAATTATTGTCGGACTTTTCATTCCGGGCAGAATATCGCTGATTTTTTTAATCGCTGAATTAGGGGTGTTGAGCAAAATATATTTATAATTTGTCGCTTTATTTACAGCACGAATACGGAATAATAACTTCTCAAGCAGTTGTTGTTTTTTTTGACTTATTTTTGGATGATGAACCAAAACCGCTTCCGATTGCATAACCACTTCTACTTCTTTTAATCCATTGCTCAAAAGAGTACTACCGGTACTGACAATATCAAAAATAGCTTCAGCCAGACCAATACCCGGGGCAATTTCCACGGATCCATTAATTTCGTGGATGGTCGCCTTTACACCCTTGTTCTTCAAATATTTGCGTAAAATATTAGGATAAGAGGTGGCAATCTTTAGATTATTTAGATCTTTCACTGTACGATAAGATTTCTGCTTTGGTAATGAGATAGACAACCGGCATTTGGCAAAGCCTAATTTTTCGGCGATTTGTAATTTTTTGTTTTTTTCCTTGTAAACATTTTCGCCGACAATACCGGCATCGACAGCACCATTATTGATACATTCCGGTATATCATCATCCCTCAAAAATAAAACCTGCAGGGGAAAATTTGTTGCCTGCATTTTTAAGCGGTGATGACCGCCGTTATCAAATATGAGACCACATTCTTTGAACAATGTTATGGTATTATCATGAAGACGACCGGATTTTTGAATGGCTATTGTTAACATACCTTTTCTCTCATTTTAAATTAAGATTGTAATGGAACGCGGATAATGCAGATGACCCCCGTAAAACGGGGCAGGACGGATGACGCTGATTTCCGCAGATTATTTTTTGAAACCACGGAGGTACACGGAAGAACACAGAATAATTTAAAATATATTTATTCGGTGTCTTATCTGTGGTCTTCTGTGGTTTCTTTTTTTTTCTTTGGCAAAAAAAAACCCGATTCGCTTGAACCGGGCTTGTTTATTGCATTATAATATGGTGATCTGCTAGTTTAATAAACAAACCCTTCTTTTAATTGATCGATGGTGATGTATCATAATATGTGGATGAGTAAACATGAGATTACCAGTCAAATTTTTAATTGTTATTAAAATATAGTCTCAATTATATAAAATTCCAAATCTAAATTTTGGCTATCCGTATTATTTTATATTACAAATCAGCTTCAATATACTTTGCTCAACGCCTTTAAATTAAAAAAAACAGAAGATTTCAATTCATTCTGTTACTGTTTTAAATACTTTTCCAGCCATTCGTGAACGGTTTTCCACCATAGTTGTGCATTTTGAGGCTTCCGTACAAAGTGATCTTCATCTGGAAAAAATAACAAACGTGAGGGTACTCCCTGACGCTGTAAAGCAGTGAAAAACTGCAATCCCTGTGTATAAGGTACACGATAGTCATGCTCTCCATGGATTACAAGGGTTGGAGTTTTAAAATTTGCAGCTAACCTGGATGGAGACCATTTCCCGTATACTGAACCGGCCTGCCAGGGTACTCCGCCCATTTCCCATTCAGGAAACCAGAGCTCTTCGGTCGAGCCCCACATGCTGACCTGATCATATACACCATCATGAGATATCAGGCATTTATAGGGGTTCTCGTTACCGGCGATCCAATTGATCATAAAACCACCATAGGAGGCGCCGGCCGCACCCAGACGGTCAGGATCCACATAATCATAATGTTTTATCACATATTCTGTGGCCTTGACGATATCTTCATACGGCAAGTCTCCCCAATGTTGAGAAATACTATCAGTGAACTTTTGGCCATAACCACGGCTACCATGAAAGTTAATATAATAGACCACATAACCGGGAGAGGCAAACATCTGATAGTTCCAACGAAAATGCCATTCATTACTCCACATCCCTTGTGGTCCACCATGAATCAGATGGACAGCGGGATATTTATTACCCTCTTTAAATTGCGGAGGTTTCATAATAAAGCCGTGTACACTATCACCCTGAGCACCGGTGAACCAAAACTCCTCATAGCCAGGTAAATCAAATTCTTTCAGCAGGTCTTCGTTAAAATGTGTTAAAGGTGTAATCATTTTATTTTTTAAATCATAGCTGAAAATCTCGAAAGGCATTTTGTTGGTTTGTTTTGAAAAAACCAGAGTGTTAGGGTTCAGAAACGTTAGTCCTTTGATAGTATGTCCCTTCAATACGGATTCGATGACCGTATCTTCAATTGAAACTTTGTATATCGAATTATTACCGGCTTCCTCTGTGGTGAAAAATAGTTTTTTACTGTCAGGAGCCCAAAGAATCTCACCTACCGACAGAGTGAATTCTATCGTCAATTCTTTCGTTTCTTTTGAATCCCGGTCATAAAGCATTATCCGTTGACGGTCCGCCTCAAATCCTGCCCTTTCCATGGAAATATAGGCAATATAATTACCATCAGGTGAATATTGTGGGTTGTTATCATTACCGGGACCGGGGCTTATTTTTACCGGTTCTACCGCGTCTAAAGAGATAATAAAAAGATCATTGTTGGTGCTCATTGCAATTTCTTTATCGGTGTTTGTGACATAACATATTTCTTTACCATCGGGGGAAAAGGAATAGTCATGACCGCTACCAAGAGAAATTG
>JAGLYF010000203.1 GCA_023132435.1 Calditrichia bacterium
CCCTGATCACTGTCATATGGGATGCCTTGAACCATGAGCAATGTTCCCAGGTTGGCAAACCCCAGACCAAGAGGGCGGTAGTCATGGCTGTTTTGAGCAATTTGTCTGGTTGGATAGGAACATAAATCTACCAGTAATTCCTGGGCGATAAACAAAACTTCACATGTATGCCGGTAACCTTCGATGTCGAACGAGCCGTCTTCGTCAAGGAATTTTATAAGATTCACCGAGGAAAGATTACAGGCTGAATTATCAAGAAACATATATTCAGAACAGGGGTTGGATGCATTGATTCGTCCGGTGTTAGGACAGGTATGCCAGCGATTAACTGTATCGTGGAATTGCATACCCGGGTCGGCAGTCGACCAGGCCGCCTTACAGATTTCTTCCATGATATGCTCGGCTTTATAAGTCTGGGCGATTTCGCCGGAAAGACGGAAATGTGTGTTCCAGGATTCCTTGCTCTCCACGGCACGCATAAAGTCATCAACAACACGTACGGAATTATTTGAGTTTTGACCGGAGACTGTGCGATAAGCTTCGCCATTAAAATCAGACGGATATCCTTCCTTGATCAGGGATTTTGCTTTATCTTCTTCCCGAACTTTCCAACGGACAAAGTCCAGGATTTCAGGGTGGTCTACGTCCAAAATAACCATTTTTGCTGCACGTCTGGTTGTACCGCCTGATTTTGTCGCAGCTGCTCCCTTATCCAGTACTTCCAGAAATGAAAGTAAACCGGATGAGGTACCCCCGCCACTTAATTTTTCATCTTTACTACGCAGTACAGAAAAATTGGTACCGGTTCCGGAGCCAAATTTGAACAATTTTGCTTCGGTTTTTACCAGTTCGAAAATAGACATTAAATCGTCATTAACGGCATTTATAAAACAAGCTGAACCCTGGGGATGTGAGAATGAATCGGAGGCTTCCTTAATCGTATTGGTATCCGGATCCCAGAAACAATTGCCACCGTTTCCTTCGATACCATATTGATGATAGAGACCGACGTTAAACCAAACCGGTGAATTAAAAGCCCCATGTTGATTGACAAGAATGTAGGATAATTCGGATTCAAATGTATCAGCATCCTCTTTAGATGCAAAATAATTTTGCTGTTCACCAAACCAACGAATAGTGTTTGCGACACGATGAACAACCTGTTTCGCAGAAGTTTCGTATCCTGTTTCCGGAACACCAGCACGTCGGATATATTTTGAAGCTAAAATATCTGTCGCCAGTTGTGACCAGGATTTTGGTATGTCGAGATTTTTTAACTCAAAAACGATTTCTCCGGTTGGCTCGGTAATACAAGAACTTCGTCTCTCATATTCTACGGCTTCAAGAGAATCAACATCCTTTTTAGTAAAATGCCTATGAACCGCTAATCCGTTGCCGTTTTTCGCGATACCTGTCTCTTTAGCTTCCGGTTCTTTTATCGTTTTTTTAAACTCTGCAGGTACCTGAGTTTCAACTTCATCAGAAAATAAATCGGTCGTAACTGGCGTAGTGGACATACATGTGCTCCATTAATATCTTATGGTTAACTTTATAAAAATCAATAAGTTAATTCAGTGAATTTTTACAGGGGGTATCAATTGCAACCCAGAACCGCTATAACAATTTTAAGGTTAATATTTATTCCTGCCCTCATTTTCTC
>JAGLYF010000204.1 GCA_023132435.1 Calditrichia bacterium
AACGTAATCTTTTGAAATATGTCAACGCTTTACAACCCCTTAATCCCCTTTTTTAATCACGCCAGTAGGCGGATTCGCCTGCCGGCGAAGGGGAGACTTTAGTGTTACCATTTGATAGATCTATAATTCATGAATTAACCAGGCTAAAAAAATTATAACCGTTTTGGTTTTATCCGTCTAGTTGCATTATTATTCTTTTCCAGCCATAAAGAAAATCTTAAATCTGTCGATATAGTTATATTAAGGTGAGAAAAAGTAATTCATTTTAACACCATGACCAAAGCAACAGGACCGGAGGAGGATATTACCATAATGAAAGGGTGCTACCGTTTAACAGCTACTGATCAGATTGTGAAAAAAATAAGTCATATCCAGATATCAAAATTACAATGGCTAAATATTCATCTCACCGCTAAAAAATTTACATTTCACTTAAATATTTTGTTCTTTCTAATAGTTACCATTCTATTTATACCCTCTATTCTTAGTGCTCAGGTATATGAGTTTGAATTTGATAGAATTTCAATAGAAAAAGGATTGTCACAGAGTTCAGTATTTACCATTATCCAGGATAAAAAAGGATTTCTCTGGTTTGGCACCCAGGATGGACTGAATAAATTTGATGGGTACAATTTTACAGTATTTAAACACAATTCCGCAGATTCTCTTTCAATATCTGATAATTGGATCACTTCATTATGTGAAGATCACCTTGGTAATATTTGGGTAGGTACATCCGGAGGTGGATTAAACAAGTTTGATCCTATCACAGAACGGTTTATTCATTATAAACACCAAAATAATGATCCCATGAACCAGGAATACAGCCGTGTCCAGTCCGTCCTGGAAGACAGTGATAGGAATCTATGGATCGGTACTGACGGTGGTGGGTTGAGTAAATTAGATCGATCAACCGGTAAGTTTATTAATTTTATCCATGATGAGAATATTAATACAAGTATCAATGATAACCGCATCCAATCTTTGCTTGAGGACCAGAACGGTAATCTTTGGATCGGTACTAATGATGGTGGACTCTCTCTTCTGAAAAAAGATCTGAAAAATCAGGCGATTTTTCAGAGATTTACTCATCTCCCTAATGATCGGTTTAGCTTAAGCAGCAATCGAATCCTAAGTCTCTTTGAGGATAGTAATGGGAAAATCTGGATTGGCACCGACACTGGATTAAATCTATATGATCCGGTGAATAATCAATTCTACCGATTTAAAAATAATCCAAAGAATGAATATAGTTTGAGCAATAATGTGATTTATACAATATTTGAAGATATTAATCACACGCTCTGGATCGGGACCGATTATGGTTTAAATTTTTATGATCAGGCCAATGATCACTTTTGGCACATCAATCACAATCCATCTAATCCAAACAGTCTCAGCAACGATCTTGTACGGTCAATTTATAAAGATGCTTCAGGAACTATTTGGGTTGGTACCTATGGTGGCGGCTTAAATCATTATGACTGGCGAAAGAAAAAGTTCCGTCATTTTAAAAACGTAGTAGGCGATCGTAACAGTATAAATGACAATAATGTCTGGTCTATACTTATATCCCGTTCAGGTCACCTATGGATAGGGACAAATAAAGGAATAAACAAAATTAACCGCGTTAAGAATAAAGTGCAGGTTTTCAGACACAATCCATTTGATCCATATAGTCTTAGTGATGATATCGTACGTGTGATCTTTGAAGATAGTTATGGGGATATCTGGTTTGGTACAAATAAAGGCGGGTTGAATAAATATAATCCGCTGCAGAAAAAATTCCAACGCTATGTGCATATACCGGATGATTCGCTGTCTATAAGTAATAATACAATCAGGGCAATATTTGAAGATAAACAGGGATTACTATGGATTGGAACCTGGGGCGGATTAAATTTATTCGATGCAAAAACGGATAGCTTTACACATTTTATACATGATCCTGAAAATCCGACAAGTATTAGTGATGACCGGGTACGTTGCCTTTTTGAAGATCGAGATAGCACCTTATGGGTTGGGACTTATAAAGGATTGAATAAATTTGACCGGAAAAAGGGAGAGTTTATACACTATATGTATAATCCTGATGATTCAACTTCACTCAGCCATGATCGCGTATTGGCCCTTCATCAGGATAGGGCGGGAAACATCTGGATTGCGACTTATGGTGGCGGATTGAATAAATTTGATCCAAAGAAAGAATCCTTTGTTGTTTATACCGAAAAAGATGGACTCTCAAATAATGCTGTCTATGGTATCCTGGAGGATGAAAAGGGAAATTTGTGGATGAGTACAAACAAGGGGATTTCAAAATTTAATCCGGTTACTGAATCATTTAAAAATTTCAATGTAAATGACGGCCTGCAAAGTGATGAATTTAATGGCGGGGCTTATGCAAAAAGCAATAAAGGTGAACTTTTCTTTGGTGGAATTAATGGCTTTAATGCTTTTTTTCCTGAAAAAATTACGGAAAACAAATTTATACCACCTGTAGTTCTTACTTCTTTCAAATTGTTTGATGAAGAAGTCGATCTGGATTCATCCATATCGAATATTAAAAATATCTCTTTATTATATAGCGATAATTTCTTCGCTTTTGAGTTTGCAGCCTTAGATTACAGCAACCCGGAAAAAAATCAGTATGCCTATAAACTGGAGGGATTTGACCGTGATTGGATCCGCTCCGGCAACAGAAGATATGCAAATTATACGAATTTGGATGGCGGTGAATATGTCTTAAAAGTCAAAGGTAGTAATAGTGATGGTATCTGGAATGAAGCGGTAACATCAATAAAAATATCCATCGATCCACCAATCTGGGCAGAATGGTGGTTTAGAATAAGTGCAGTATTATTAATATTATCAATAGGTTACAGTGCCTACAGTTATCGGATGAGAAAAGTTGAGAAACAACAAAAATATCTCGAAGATCAGATAGCAGAACGTACCTGGGAGATCAATGAAAGAAACAGGCAATTGAATATTTCAAAAAAGGAAACAGATAATATCCTGCATAACATAGAGGAAGGTATCTTTTTAATAAACAAAAAGTTCGAAATTGAATCCCAGTATTCGACAGCCCTGGAGACCATTTTTGAGGAAGAGAAACTGATCCGGAAAAAATTTCTTGAACTAATGGAAAATAAAGTCACTCACAAAATTCATACCAGCATTACAGAATTTGTCGAGTTGATGTTTGACGATGAGGTTGAAGAAAAGACAATTGTCGATCTGAATCCTATGAGCGAAATTAAGCTGACATTTGAAAGTGAAGATGGGAAGTGGACCAAGAATAAACATCTCTCTTTTAAATTCAGACGGATACGGAGCGATGAGGGTAATACAGAAGAATTGATTGTTGCGGTTAATGATCTTTCTCATCAGATTCGTCTGGCACAGGAACTGGAGGAATCACAGGAGTATAGCAGAAAACAGATGGAATGGATGTTAAGTATTCTGCATGTCGAACCTCAACTAATAAAAGAATTTATGGAAGGGGTAAATCTTGAATTAAATTATATCGATACTGTACTCCGTGAAAGTAATCAGGAAAAAGATTTGCACAAGATTCTTGATAAGATCTTTCGATCGATGCATATGATTAAGGGTAATGCAGCCTTAATCGATATGAAATTCTTTGTGGAGAAGGCTCATGAATTCGAGGAAAACATTGCTCACATAAAAGAAAAACAGAATATATCCGGATCCGATTTTGTCCCTTTAGTTTTGATGCTCAATGAAATGCGCTCAATACTAAGAGAACTTGATAATCTGGTCGAACGGTTGAGCAAAATTCACATGAATTTCAGACCAAAACGTAGTTATGAAAATAAAGTATTTATCACTTCGCTACAGAATCTTGTAAAATCTCTCTCGCGGGATTTGAATAAAAAGATTGAACTGGTTGATAATGATTTTGAAGCTGGGATAATTCCTTATCGGTACAGATTGACAACACGGCAGATTTTAATTCAATTGATAAGAAATTCTGTGTATCATGGTATTGAGAGCGTAGAAGAAAGAAAAAAAGCCGGAAAAAATCCATCCGGACGAATAGAAATTTCTTCATTTAAGGATAATGGTTCATTTGGCTTTCGCTTAATTGACGACGGCAGAGGTATTCAGGTTAATAAACTGAGAGAAAAAGCAAAGGAATCTGGCAAATGGTCAGAAGCGGAATTAAAAAGTTGGACTGACCAGAAAGTGGCTGAGACTATTTTTTGCACAGGCATCTCAACGCTGGAATCAGCAAATCTGGTAGCTGGTAGAGGTGTTGGTATGGATTTGGTGAAAGAAAAAATTGATAATGCCGGAGGTGAAATCATTCTCAATTATCAGGAAGGGCAAAGTTGTGAATTTGTAATCACAATGCCTGTAAAACAAGAAATTAACCAAGAGATTGAAACAGAGGAAAGTGTCAAGGTATAGGTTTTCTCTGATCACAGGTAATAGTTATGAAAGCGGTAAAAAATCAAAATTCTTTTCAGGACAAGTATTACGGGTTATTCAATAAAATAGCTGATCCTATTTTTATTTTTGAAAAGGAAAATTGCAGGTTCCTGGATAGTAATACAGCAGTTACCAGGAATTATGGATATACCAAGGATGAGATCAAAAAACTCACTCTTCTGGATTTACATCCAAAACATGAAGTAGAAAGAGTCAAGAAAGCTATTAAAATCATTAATAAGGATGTACCGTTTTCATTCACTCATATTAAGAAAAATGGGATGAAAATAACGGTCGAGATGTTATCAGATCAAATAGAATTTGAAGGAAAAGATGCAACAATTACCATTGTCAGAGATGTATCTGACCGTGTAAAAGTCGAAAAGGAATTAAAACGCAAGGCAACACAGACAAGTTTAATATATGAGATAGGTAAACGTGTAAGCAGCGAATTAGAATTGGAAACAGTGCTTCCGGAAATTGTCAATAGTATCAATGACACATTTAATTATTTTGGCGTAATGCTGCTTCTTTTAGATAAGAGAAAAAAGAAACTAAAACTTAAGGCCATAGCCGGTGGATATGCTGATATTTTTCCCGACACTCTGGCAATCGAGCTTGGGGAAGGAATGATTGGCCAGGCTGCTGTAACCCGTAAATCCCAGGTTAGCGGCGATGTCACTAAAAATCCTCACTATGTTAAAAAAGCTGAGGAAGTAACTAAATCGGAACTTGCGATCCCGATTATGAAAGGGGATAGAATCATTGGCGTCCTTGATTTTCAGAGTGATGTGGAGAATGCCTTTGATGAATCGGATGTTACCGCTGCTGAAACGCTGAGTTCCCAAATTGCTGCTGCCATAGAAAATGCTAATCTCTATAACCAGGCACAGGCTGAAATTGAGGAGCGATTAAAAGCAGAAAAAGAAGCCCGCAGACGAGCCGCGCAAGCAGCACTTATAAATGAGATTGGTCGGCGGGTAAGTAGTCAATTAGATCAGGATCTATTGTTATCAGAAACTGTCAACAGCGTGAGGGATGCTTTTGACTATTATGGTGTCTTACTATTGACTCTGGATGAGGAGAAAAATATGCTAACGCTGGCGGCGATTGCTGGCGTTTATTCAAAATATTTTACGGTTGGAGAGATCGCTCTGGAAGTGGGACAGGGTATGGTTGGACAGGCCGCCTTGACCAAAGAAGTACAGATGAGTGGAAATGTTGAAGAAAATCCCCATTATGTAAGTAGAGCAGAGGAATCGATAAAATCAGAGATCTCCGTACCAATTATAAGTGGTGATAAAGTCATTGGTGTGCTGGATATTGAGAGTGAAGAATATAATGCCTTTGACGAATCGGATATAACAGTTTTAACAACAATCTGTTCACAAATTGCCACGGCTATCGAAAATGCTCGGCTTTATCAACAGGCTCAGCATGAAATTCATGACCGGCAACAAGCTGAAAAAGAACTACGAAAATCCCGAAATAGATTACGCTCTGTCAAGAGAGAAACAGATACAATACTAGAAAATGTGGAAGAAGGACTTTTTATCCTTGATACAAAATATAGAATTGGATCGCAATATTCTACTGCCTTGACAGAAATATTACAAACAATAGATTTTGGACAAAAAACTCTCTTAGAGGTATTTAAATATCATCTTAGCGCTAAGATACTTGAAAATGTGGAGGATTATCTGGATCTGCTCTTTAACTCAGATATAGATGAAGAGACTTTGTTTGATCTGAATCCTCTTTCTCATATTAAGATGACTTTCCGGAAAGAGAATGAATTGTTAAGTACGGATAAAGTGCTGGCCTTTAAATTCAAAAGGATTTGTATTAATGAAAAAATAAGCGGTTTAATTGCCACAGTTACCGATATTACGGAGCAGGTTCGTCTTGCAAAAAAACTTGAAGAATCTGAGGAGCAATCAAATCAACAGATGGAATGGTTTTTAAGTATTCTTCATGTTGAACCGGAATTGCTTAAGGAATTTATCGATAGCGCTCACAGAGAACTCAATGAAATTGAAAATATTCTTAAGACCAATGAGCCAGGCGGGAAGTTTCAAGACGTTTTGGAAAAAATATATCGTTCGGTACATTTGATAAAAGGAAATGCCAGTCTGTTGGATCTCAAATTTTATGCAAAAAAAGCTCATGATTTTGAGGAAGAGATTGAAGGATTGCAAAAACAGGAAAAATTATCAGCAAAAGATTTTATTCCTCTGGT